>DATGCB010000305.1:0-20267 GCA_035312365.1 Eudoraea sp.
TTTTGGTACCCGTATCTGCCTGCTGATAGTTATTGGTCACCGCGATCGAGTAAAATTCCCCTATGGCGTTATCCCCCTTTAAAATACAGGAGGGATATTTCCAGGTAATGGCCGAACCGGTCTCGACCTGCGTCCAGGATATTTTGGCATTTTTTTCACATAACCCCCTCTTTGTCACAAAATTATATACGCCGCCTTTCCCTTGTTTGTCCCCCGGAAACCAATTTTGTACCGTTGAGTATTTAATTTCTGAATTTTCTAAAGCGACTAATTCAACAACCGCCGCGTGAAGCTGGTTTTCAGCACGTGAGGGTGCCGTACAACCTTCCAGATAACTTACATAACTGCCTTCATCTGCTATTACCAGTGTCCTTTCAAACTGTCCGGTGCCCGCCTGATTGATCCTGAAATAGGTGGATAATTCCATAGGACAGCGGACGCCTTTGGGAATATAGCAGAAAGAACCATCGGAGAACACTGCAGAATTGAGCGCCGCGTAGAAATTATCCTTTTGGGGCACCACGGAACCTATATATTGTTGTACGAGTTCGGGATGTTCTTTTATCGCCTCGGAAATAGAACAGAAAATAATTCCTTTCTCCGCAAGCGTCTTTTTAAAGGTAGTGGCAACAGAGACTGAATCCATTACAATATCCACGGCCACACCCGCCAATTTCTTCTGCTCGTCTATGGAAATGCCCAGTTTTTTAAAGGTGTTTAGCAATTCCGGATCCACCTCTTCCAAACTGTTGTAGTTAGGCTTGCTGTTAGGGGCAGAATAATATGAAATATCCTGGAAATCCGGTTTTTTATAGCGGATGTTTGCCCATTCGGGCTCTGTCATCTCTTTCCAGGCCTTAAATGCCTGGAGCCGCCAAACCGTCATCCATTCGGGTTCCTCCTTTTTTTTGGAAATGGCAATGACAATTTCCTCATTCAACCCTTTGGGAAGCGTGTCCGATTCAATATCCGTATAGAAACCGTATTCGTACTCCTTGGTTTCCAACTCTTTCTTAAGTTCTTCTTCGGTATATGCCATTTTTTTACTTTCAAATATTCAATGGAACAATCGTTCAATCAATTAATGTTCACATTGCAAAATATATATTATAAGGAAAAACTCTCACCACAACCACATGTGCGCTGTGCGTTAGGATTGTTAAATACAAACCCTTTTCCATTGAGTCCCCCCGAATATTCCAGGACGGTCCCCACCAGATATAGAAAACTCTTTTTATCTACAATGATGCGGACGGAATTGTCTTCGAATACCTTGTCTGTATCGTCCATTTTGTCGTCAAATTTCAGCTCATAGGACAATCCACTACAGCCTCCGCTCTTTACACCTACCCGGACATAATCTTTGGCAGCGTCATAGCCCTCCTCTGTCATGAGGCTGATCACCCGTTGCTTTGCCGTATCAGAAACCTGTATCATCCTTATTTGGTATTATTCTAAATAGTTTACAAATATAAGGTTTAAGTAGGGTTTTACCATAAATACTAACATTATTATAACGTATACCGGAATAAGGGATTTCTATTAAAGAATTCAGAAGAATATGTGCTGTGAATTACCTGATCCTCATAAGGATAAGGTCGGCCATTCCATTATTATCGACTCCGGGGAAATCGTTGCTGGGGCTGGAACCCACCAGGAGCAACCTGTTTTGACCGTCTTCAATGGCATCAAATCCGGAATCGAGGGAGGTTCCGCCATACGTTTGTTGCCAGAGGAGTACGCCTTCCGAATCTGTTTTCAGGATCCAAATATCATTTTCACCGGCATTTTCCGTGACATCCATATCCGAGCTTTTCGTATTCCCGGCAAGAAGAAATCCGCCATCCCCCGCCAGACTAACACTCTGCGCGGCATCAAATCCGCTGCCCCCATAGGTTTTTTCCCATAACAACTTGCCATGATCATCTATTTTGATCAGCCAGACATCCGATGACCCACGGTTCCTGGAGACGTCCCCATCTGTACTGAACGTATGCCCGGTGATGACATAGGCATTGTCACTGGTGTTGGCGATGTCATAGGACACTTCGATCCCGGATCCACCGTAGGACCTTTCCCAAACCAGTTGCCCGGTCTCATCAACTTTTACCACCCAAAAATCATAACTGCCCTTGGACAGTGAAATATCAGCGTCGCCGCTCTCGCTAAAACCTGCCATAATGAATCCCCCGTCATTAGCCTGAACTACGCTATGGGCCCGGTCATTGTTCGTGCCGCCAAAATATCTTCGCCACAGTAAGTTCCCCTGCGCATCTATCCTGGTACCCCAGAATTCCCCAACCCCGTGACGGGTTAAAGAATTCGCTTTGAAGGTACTGCCTTCACCGCCCGAGGAAACAACATCCAGAAAGCCTGCAAAAAAATAGCCGCCATCCACCGTCTGAACCACATCATAGGAATGGTCATGCCCTGAAAAGCCAAAACTCCGTTCCCATTCGATCGTTCCCTCATTACTTAACTTTAAGATCCAGTTATCGTGAAAACCTTCATTGTTACTGCCGTCTCCATCGCTGCTCATGGCATAGCCAATAATAGCAAAACCGCCATCTGAGGTCTGAATAACAGATTGGCCCCTGTCATCCTTGCTGCCCCCGAAGGTCCGGTTCCATTGCAAATTACCTTCGGCATCAAACTTTAAAAGCCAATAGTCGTTTACGTTCGTGGTCTTACCGACAATATCCCCATTGGTGCTATTGGTGTAGCCAAGGACGGCATATCCTCCATCATTTGTAGCAATAACTGATTGCCCGGTTTCACTTCCACTGCCCCCGAAGTTCTTAACCCAATCCAATTCACCCATAAACCCCGATATTGCAGGGCCGTTCTGTGCCGGGATTTCCATCGCATCGTCAGAACACGAAACAACGATAGAAATGACAAAAAGGGGAAAAAATATTTTCAGCATGATCTAATTCGATTTTTTAATGATAAAAAGGCCGCCTTCGATATCGCTCAACGCAATTTTACCACTTTCAAAATAGGGATATACACTCCAGACACCATTAAAGGACGCCGTATTATTGGCAGGAAGGGTGTCGAAAAAACCTGTTTCGCTGAGCGTCGTGTTTGCAATACCCGAAATATCAAGGATCCGCACTCCCGCGCTATAGTTTGCCAGAAAGAATTCATTGCCCTTAACATACCCATTGTGGTCTATCGCCGCGGTAGGTCCCAGGTAGGTCGTAAAGAGTACCGGGTTATCCAAATCAGTTAAATCAAAGACCAGCGTCCTTGAATTAAACCCGAAGTTAATTTCGTCTGCCTCATCTCCAAGGATAAAATAGCGCTGATCCTCTGTAAACCATCCCTGATGTGTATACCCGATGTTACCGTACTGGATAGACGCAATGTTCGCCGGATTGTCCTTGTCTGTTACATTGATTATGACCACCCTGCTTTCATTTGCGCCAATTAAAATCTCACTGCCGGTATAATCGGTATCCGGACCATCATAGGAAACCACCTGGGCATCATGGGTATATCCGCTTCCCCCGTATCCACCTGCAGCTACAGGATTTTTCGGATCCTGAATATTGACGAAGTGTACCCCCCCATTATAAAGGTCGTTTCTGGCGGTGCCTACGGGATACGCAAAACCGGTGTTTTCGTTGATCACAATATTGTGGGAATTTCCAAAGCCCGTATACAGGGCATCGGACGAAAAAGTAACCGGTGGATTCGCAACATTCCGGAGTTTGGTCAGATCAAAAACCTGCATTCCGTGCCCCGCAGCCTCAGAACCGATATACGCGTGGTTTAGAAATACTTTGACATCCCTCCAGGCACTGTTGGTCGTTTCGGTTGGTAATTTACCGAGATATACCATGGCATCCGTATTGGAAATATCTACAAAGGCAGTTCCATTATCCAGTCCTATCACGGCATATTCTTTTCCCGAATCGGGGTCTGTCCAGCCCCAAATATCATTGGCAGAGGCAGCTCCAAAGCTATTCAGGTCCATTCTCCCCAGTAGATCATATCCCAGGCACGGATATTCCCCGGCCATGCCATCCTCGCATGCGATAAAACCGGTTGGAGGATCCCCATTGCCCCCGACGGGCGTATCATCCTGCATGTCATTGGCATCATTATTTGGGGTGTCATCCTCGGAACATGCCAATAATAAAAATACCAGAAGGGGAATAAGATAGCTCTTTTGCATAGCGATATTGAATTGAGACCCGTATTCTTTTTCATCATAAAGATACTACTTTATCCAATCCTACTTATTTTTGCAGCATGCTGGAAGACAAAAAACAGGCAAAGACTACGCTCCGGGAATTGGGCGAATTTGCGTTAATCGAGCACCTTACCGGAAATTTTCCGGTTCGGCATTCCTCTACCATCAAGGGCGTCGGAGATGATGCAGCGGTACTGGATCTCAAAGGTGATCTTAGCGTGGTCTCAACGGATCTGCTTATTGAAGGAATCCATTTTGACCTTAGTTACGTGCCCCTTAAACATTTGGGATACAAAGCCGTGGTGGTTAATTTAAGTGATATCTGTGCTATGAATGCGCAGGCCAGCCAGATTACCGTTTCTATAGCAGTTTCTAACCGCTTCCCATTGGAAGCCCTTGAAGAATTATATGAGGGTATTGCCCTTGCAGCCAACATTTACAAGGTTGACCTGGTAGGCGGGGATACCACTTCTTCTACGAAGGGAATGCTCATAAGTATTACGGCCATTGGAAAAGCCAGCGACAAAAATCTTACCTATAGGAGTGGGGCAAAAGCCAATGACTTATTGATTGTCAGCGGTGATCTTGGTGCGGCCTATATGGGATTGCAGGTACTTGAGCGCGAAAAGGCAGTTTTTGAAGTCAACCCAAGTAGTCGACCCGATCTTTCTGAGTATACCTATATTGTTGAACGTCAATTGAAGCCCGAGGCACGAACCGATATTGTGGCTTTGCTTTCCAAACTTGGGGTGCGCCCCACCTCCATGATTGATATCAGTGATGGCCTGTCTTCTGAAATTCTCCATCTTTGCAAACAAAGCCAGGTGGGATGCCATCTTTATGAGGAAAAGATCCCCTTGGATCCTATGGTCATTTCAAGCTGCGAAGAGTTTAAGCTGGATAGTACCCTGGTGGCACTAAGCGGGGGAGAAGATTATGAATTGTTGTTTACTATTGACCAAAAAGAATTCCCGAAAATAAAGGGCAATCCTCATCTTTCTGTCGTGGGGCACATGACGGAAAGGAATGAAGGTGCACACTTAATTTCCAGGAATAACTCTAAAATTCCGTTAACCGCTCAGGGCTGGAATTCATTTACCAAAGCATAATTATGCCACCTGCTGGGCTACTTGCGAAGCCACCGGTGGCGATATTTTTGGAACTGCCTCCTGAGCAGTTCTGTGTCTTTTCTGATATAAATTTTCCAGGGTATCATTGATCTCCTGCATTTCCGGGGTCAGGGTAGAAAGGTTTCCATCGACATCTGTAGTGACCTCCCGGCTGCAATGAACACATTTGTATTCTTTAATATGCCCTGTAACTTTCTTAGTGACTGAGTAGTGGTGCCCAAAAATAGCGCAAAATATTTTTTTCATTATGTAGGTTTTTAGGGTGCATTCTAAGGTTTGGGGACCATGTAAATGCGAATTGAGATTTGGGTTCTTCGTAAAAACTTCCTGAGTGGAATCAGTTTGAATTAACAACGTCCCCGTCACGTACTTTATTGGGTGTCCTGCGTTTTTTTTCCTGTTTTTTCGATGAACGTCTCCTTTTTCGATAAACGTATAGAATCCTTCGACAACCTGCTTAACCAGATAACCTTTATTTTCTCCTATCTTTCGGATCAATTTAAATCCATGGAAAAATTCAGGGAAACCCTGGTTACTGCTTTTGCGCTTTTCTCCTTGTTCTTTGGAGCCGGCAATCTTATCCTCCCGCCACAACTCGGGTTTAAGTCGGGTGGTCTTTGGTGGCTGGTAGCCCTGGGATTTTGCCTTTCCGCTGTTTTAATCCCAGTTCTGGGGATATTGGCGCATGCGCGTTTGCAGGGTACAATATACGATTTTGGAAAAAAGGTATCCCCGTCCTTTAGCCTCTTCTATGCATTAAGCGTCTATGCTATTGCCATAAGCCTGCCCTCACCACGTACGGCCGCGGTGACGCACGAAATGGGAATTCAGCCTTTTTTTGACAGTTCTTCCGTGATGACCAGTATGGTTTATTTTGCGTTGGTCCTTGTCTTCGTCCTGAATCGCGCAACGATTCTGAACATCATAGGTAAACTCCTGACGCCAGCCATCATACTGATTCTCCTGGTGATCATAGGTACTACACTTTTTTCATTTGACTTTAATTTCGGGGAAACCGGCTTCCCCCATCCTTTGTCGCATGGTATCCTGGAGGGATACCAGACCTTCGATGCGATCGGAGCGGTGGTCGTGGGTGGTGTGATCATCATTTCCATCAACCTGAAGAAGGAGGATGCTCCTTACCGGGAGAAAAAAATATTGATCAGCAGGGCGGGCTGGTTGGCCGGCCTTGGGCTTTTTTTCATCTATGCGGGATTGATCGTAACAGGGGCGCTGTTGCACGACCAATTTGAGGCTGGCATCAGCAGGACCTCCTTATTAAAGGGATTGAGCATTAAAACCCTTGGAAATAGTGCAAATCTGTTCCTCAGCATTTTAGTAAGCCTGGCCTGTTTTACCACTGCGGTGGGTATTGTTACCGGGACCGCAGATTTTATCAGATCCCGGTTCTCGGATTCGCGGCTGGCATACCGTATAACTGCGCTGATCGGATGCGTTCTGGGCGTGTTGATGGGGCAGTTTAATGTGGGCTATATCATTGCTGTGGCTATTCCGGCCCTGATGTTTATTTATCCGATTACCATCGTTCTGATCCTTCTTAATGTTCTTCCGGAAAATTTGGTGCCGCCTGGAGTTTTTAAATGGGTGATCCTTGGGACCATTATTTTCAGTATCCCCGACTTTCTGGGGAGTATTGGATTTGGGGAGTCCGTGGTTTCAGTGCAAAACTGGATCCCCCTGAGTAATTTTAGCATGGGATGGGTGTTGCCTGCACTGATTATTTTTATCGTCTCTAATGTAATCGATAAGAATAATGTTACAATTAAATAATACCATAATTTGAGCATGCGTGAACCAGGTGATTTATTGCTTATTGATGGTTTGCGGACATCAACTCCTCAATTTCCCCGGCCTCTATGGGAATGTGCTGCATTAAATTATTGGGAGCACCCGTTTCCTGGATCACCACATCATCTTCCAAACGTATCCCAAGTTTCTCCCCTGGAATATAGATGCCCGGTTCTACGGTAAACACCATATTGGGTTTCATCGGAGTCTTCAAGGCCCCATAGTCATGGGTGTCTAACCCAATGTGATGGCTGGTCCCGTGCATAAAGTACTTTTTGTAGGCAGGTGAATCCTTATTTTCACGTTGGACGTCTGCCTTATCCAAAAGCCCAAGCCCGATTAATTCTGAAGTCATGACCTTCCCAACCTCCTTGTGATATTCTGACCAAATAGTCCCCGGGACCAACATTCCTGTGGCTTCCTTCTTGACCTTCAATACAGCCTGGTACACTTCGCTCTGTCGCCTTGTGAATTTGCCGTTCACCGGAATGGTCCTGGTCATATCACTGGAGTAGTTTGCGTATTCGGCCCCTACATCCATCAGGATAAGTTCACCATCCCTGCATTGATTGTTGTTCTCAACATAATGCAGGACATTCGCATTATTGCCCGAAGCTATAATCGGGGTATAGGCAAATCCCCTGGATCTGTTGCGAATGAATTCATGCAAATACTCCGCTTCCAATTCATATTCCCAAACACCCGGTTTAGTAAATCCCAAAATACGGCGAAACCCCCTTTCGGTAATTTCGCAGGCTTTTTGCATCAAGGCTAATTCTTCAGGTTCTTTAATCCCCCGGATATTCTGTAAAATCGGGTTGCTCCTGGCCCACCGGTGTGCCGGGAAATCAGTCTTGCATTTTAAGATAAAACGGTCTTCGCGTGTCTGTGTCTCAACAGCCTGCCGGTAATGCTCATTGGTGTTGAAATAAATGGTCTCCGCTTCTGTCATCAGGTCGAAAAGGATCTTGTCTAAATCCGTTAGCCAATGTACGGTTTCAATGCCTGAAACTTCTGTAGCAGCCTTTTTCGTAAGTTTTTCACCTTCCCAAATAGCTATGTGTTCATTGGTTTCCCTTATAAATAATACTTCTCGGTATTTTTTGTTTGTGGCCTCCGGGAATAAAATCAGGATACTTTCTTCCTGATCCACCCCGCTCAGATAAAAGATATCCCGGTGCTGTTGAAATGGCATTACGCTATCCGCGCTGACAGGATAAATATCATTGGAATTAAATACCGCCAGGCTTCCCGGCTCCATTTCTGCCATAAACTTTTTGCGGTTTTTTTTAAATAAGCCGTTATCTATTCGCTCGTACTTCATTTATTTCCGGTGTTTCATCAAAAATAGCCAAATGGGGCAATAGTCCATTAAATGGGGACATAAAAAATCATTTTCCGAATCCGGCAATGGCAATACACATTTCAGTACGTCATCGCCGGTCTCGTTCCAATACCCGCATAAAGGAAACCACCGCACCCAGGTGTAGCGTGCTGACCGGAATCCGGGTAATGTTCATCCCACGCATTAAATACTGGTTGATCCGATGCCATTAAAATAACAATATTTTAAGTTATCCGGACAAATTCATACATTCATCTTAACAATCAGAATACCATGAAAAGATTTCTTCTCCCTGCTATTTTTCTATGTAATGTTTCTATTTTTTCACAAGTTAGTTCAACCTCCGCCCAGCGTGTTTTGGAAGCTTTGGGTGAAAAAATGAAGATGGAGGAGGAATCCATCGTTAAAAACATCCGATTTATAAACATTGGCCCGGATATCATGAGTGGGCGGGTGGCTGATATTGAGGTCAATCCCGCAAATACGATCGAATTTTATGTCGGGTATGCATCAGGGGGCCTTTGGTATACCCAGAACAACGGAACTTCCTTTATACCGGTGCTCGATAGTTCGCAATCACAAAACGTAGGTGATCTCGCAGTTGACTGGAAGACCGGCACTATCTGGGTGGGAACCGGCGAAAATAATTCATCCCGGTCCTCCTACGCGGGAATCGGTATTTTAAAATCCACGGACCGGGGGAATAGCTGGGAAAATATGGGGCTAACGGATTCGCACCACATCGGACGGATCATTATCAACCCTGAGAATGCCGAAGAAGTGGTGGTCGGAGTCCTGGGACATTTATATTCCCCGAACGAAGAAAGAGGTATTTACAAAACACTTGATGGCGGTAAAACCTGGCAAAAAACCCTTTTTATCAACCCAGAAGCCGGCATCATTGATCTGGTTCAGGTACCAGGAAAATTCAACACAATGTATGCCGCTGCATGGGAAAGAGAAAGAACGGCATGGGATTTTACCGGCAATGGGAAAGGCTCGGGGATCTATAAAAGCAGTGATGCGGGAAACAACTGGCATAAAGTGTCGAACGCCAATAGCGGATTTCCCACAGGGGACGGGGTGGGACGGATTGGTTTAGCTGCTTTTGACGAAAATACCATCTATGCCGTACTCGACAATCAGTACCGGAGGGAAAAGGTGCCTAAAAAAACGCCCGGGGACCTTACCAAAGCTGATTTTAAGTCGATGTCCCTGGACGATTTTTTAAAACTGCGGGATAAAGCGCTGAATGACTACCTTTCTTCCAATGGATTTCCGGATAAATACAAAGCGGAACACGTAAAGGAACTGGCCCGCAACGGTATCATTAAGCCGGCTGACCTGGCAAAATACCTGGAGGACGCCAACTCCCTCTTATTCGATACCCCGGTCATTGGTGCAGAAGTTTATCGAAGTGATGACGGTGGTTTACACTGGAAAAAAACGCATGATCATTATATTGATGATCTATATTATAGTTATGGGTACTATTTTGGAGAGATCCGCGTGGACCCCGCCAATAGGGATAAGATCTATTTAGGGGGCGTAGCCATTATAAAATCTGAAGATGGTGGTAAAACCTATACTTCTGTCGAAACTGAAAATGTACATGCCGATCATCAGGCATTTTGGGTAGATCCTTCCATGCCTGGACACCTGATCATTGGCAATGACGGAGGTATTAACATGACCTATGACGACGGGGACCACTGGACGAAACACAATTCCACTCCTGTCGGGCAGTTTTATGCCATCAATGTGGATCACCGGGAACCTTACCACGTCTATGGGGGATTACAGGACAATGGGGTTTGGATGGGACCGCATAACGGCGTTCAAAACAGCCGCTGGCATCAAACCGGACATCATCCATGGAAATCCATCCTCGGGGGTGACGGCATGCAGGTACAGATAGACTCCAGGGACCCCAATGTAGTATATACCGGATATCAGTTCGGTAATTATTTTCGCTTGCACCTTGGCAATGAGGAGCAGAAAAACATTCAGCCAAAACACGGGTTGGGGGAAAATCCCTTCCGTTTCAATTGGCAGACCCCTATTTTGTTATCTCCGCATAACCAGGACATCCTATACCTGGGGAGCAACAAATTACACAGGTCTTTTAACCGGGGGGATACCTGGGAAATAATTTCAGATGACCTTACAAAACGGGGCAGACAAGGCAATGTACCGTATGGGACCCTAACGACCATATCTGAATCTCCGCTTAAATTCGGGCTGCTTTATGCCGGTAGTGACGACGGCCTTATCCATCTAAGCCAAAATGGCGGAGCAAATTGGGAACTGATTTCAGGTGCGCTTCCCGGAGATCTCTGGGTAAGCCGGGTGGCTGCCTCCAAACACAGGAAGGAGCGGGTCTATATCAGTTTGAATGGATACCGCCGGGACGACTTTACCCCTTATGTCTATATGAGCAATAATTATGGTGCCTCCTGGAAAAACATTGCCGGCAATATTCCTGCTTCCCCCGTAAATGTGGTATTGGAGGATCCGGACAATGAGTCCCTTCTTTATGCCGGTACGGATAATGGGCTGTATGTATCCTTTGACCAGGGAGACAGATGGGAATTGTTTCAAAGCGGTATCCCGGATGTTGCCATTCACGATCTGGTGATACAACCCGAAGCCTCCCATTTACTGGTTGGCACACATGGAAGGAGTATCTACAGGGCCGATATTTCCTATCTTCAAAAGATGACGCCTGAGCTTATGTCCAAAGGGCTGCATGTATTTCAAACGGACACCCTGAAATACAATGATCAATGGGGTAACCCTGATGATACCTGGGACATACCGGATACCCCCGGCCTCGACATTGTGTTTTACGCCGGGAAGGCAGCAACATTTGCTGCCGAAGTACGTACCCTGGATGGCACCACCCTAAGCGGTACAACCCTCGACGCCGATAAAGGGCTCAATGTAATGTCCTATGATGTCGCTTTTTCAAAAGCCGGCAAGGCCGCCTATCTAAAGAAGAATAAAAAAGAACTCAGGGAAGCTAAAAATGGTAAAACCTACCTCCCAAAGGGAAAATACGTAATCGAAATTTCCGGTGACGGTAATACTGAAAAAGCAGAATTTGAGATTGAATAGTGCACAGATTCCCGATAAAGGAGCAAAAACACATAACCGACCAAGGGGTAGGTCTTGTTGCGCAATGGGATGCCTTAAGTCTGGCCCGCCATGGATTTATTACAGTATTTCATCGATGAGGAACCAATTTTACAGATGCCCATTGACAAACTGTTAATGGCACAGACTGCCCGGTCTGCGAAGGGAGCTGAGGCATTCATGAGAATTTTGAACCCGCCGGAAAGCCCACCATAAATCATCGATAAGAGGATCCATTTATCTGCCTATGTGAAAAAGAGCATCCCCCTGATTTACGACGGCCTGATGGTTGACGCAAATCACGTGTCCGTCATACGGCGCTTTAATTTTTTTACGGTGTTTTGCGTAGGTATCGGTTATTAATCCCATCTCCTGACCCTTTTTAATTTCACTCCCGTTGATGACCTCCGGGATGAACATGCCTGCGGTATGGGCTCTCAGCCAACGATTTTCGCGGAGAAATACTGAATTTGTGCGTTCGGCTCTCAAAGGTTCTTTTTTTGTGATCATATCAAAATGCTGCAATACATTCATAATTCCCTGCATGCCCTCCAGGATGGAATAATCGTCAAAACGCATACTTTCTCCTGCCTCAAAGACAATACTCGGTTTTCCCATGCGGAACGCTGCCTTGCGGAAGGACCCACTGATCAACCTTGCAGGGAAACTGACGGGCGCATTAAAAATTTCAGCCAGCTCTTTGCTGTGTTCATCTTCTTCCGTAAACCGGACCTGCGGAAAATTATGCCGTTGCGCCCCACCGGTATGGAGATCAATGCCGTAATCGATCTGGCTGATGATATCCGAAGTATAATGATAGGCTATCCTGCTCGCCATTGAGCCCGACTTGCTGCCGGGAAAGCTTCTGTTTACATCCTTGCCGTCGGGGACATCCCTCGAAAAGTGAATAAATCCAAAGATGTTCAGAATGGGTACCGCAATTACGGCACCCCTTCGTACCTTAAGGCGCTTCTGCTGTAACATACGCCGCACAATCTCCATCCCGTTGATCTCATCGCCATGTAAGCCGGCTTGCACAAGGATTGTAGGGCCTGGCTTCTTAGCATTGAATACATATATTGGGATATCTATCAGAGTCCCCGTCGGAAGGCGATCTATTTTAATTTTTAGCAATTTTTGCTGGCCTGGTGCCACCGTCTCGTTACCAATGCCAATATCTTTGTTTGTTTGCAGGTCCATATACACTTTACATTTTCAATCCATGAGCCGTCTATTTCCGTTTTAATGATCCCCGCTTATTTCCGGGGCGGTACTCACCGTTTTCTTCTTCGTCCGTTCTGTTCCACATACTTAATAATTTCACTCGCTATGTTTACGCCTGTTGCACGTTCTATCCCCTGGAGGCCCGGGGAAGCATTCACCTCTATCAGCAACGGCCCATTTTTAGAACGGATCAGATCTACCCCGGCTACTCCAAGCCCCAGATGTTTTGCGGCATTTAAAGCTATAGATTGTTCCCTGGGTGTAGGAGTAATTACCTCCGCTTCTCCACCCCTGTGTACATTGGATCTGAACTCCCCAAGGGCACTTGTGCGCTTCATACTCGCTGCCACCTTGCGTCCTACCACAAAAATCCGGATATCCTCTCCGTTGGATTCCTCGATAAACTTTTGAATGAGAATACTAGTGTCCATTTTGTAAAAAGTATCGATGATCGATTTTGCAGATTTTTCGGTTTCTGCCAGGATGACCCCCAGGCCCTGGGTGCCTTCCTGCAACTTAATAATAACAGGGGTCCCTCCTAATATTTTGATCTGTACTTCAATATTGTCGGGGTTTATTGAAAAAAGGGTTTCAGGGATGGGGATTCCCTTACGTGCCATGATCTGGAGGGTGCGGACCTTATTCCTTGCCCTGGTAATGCCCAGTGAACGGGCCGTACTGAAGATCCCATTCATTTCAAACTGTTTTACGATAGCGGCACCATGCCGGGTGACCTTGGCGCCTATCCTTGGTACGATGGCATCGAATTCATGGGTGATATTTTCGTCCCTGAGATATATCTGCGGTTTCCCTGTCCCCAATTTGACAGAACATTTGGTATGATCTATGAGTTCTATATAATGCCCGAGATTTTTAGCCTCTTCCGCTATCCTCTTCGTTGAATGGACATTCATACTGACTGATAAGAGTCCGATGTTCATCGCTTGTTTGCAGGGTTAATTCCTATGGCATGTAATATCGGTCAAAAAATACAATAGCACGAATCCCGGAGAAAAAAAATCGGCCTTCCCCTCACCCTGCCTTAAAAATTAGTTCCTGCCCCTTGGCCTCTTTGTGTGGAAAACCATGCCTGTTTTAACAAGGTACCACCCTTGCTTTAAA
This sequence comes from Eudoraea sp., assembly GCA_035312365.1. GTDB lineage: Bacteria > Bacteroidota > Bacteroidia > Flavobacteriales > Flavobacteriaceae > JAFMPW01. Next base: position 13,967 of record DATGCB010000305.1, read on the forward strand.
GCGTCTTTACAGCCATTTTAAATTCGCTTCCAAAGTTTGTTAAAGACAGGCCTATGGCCTAATTTTGTAGATATTCTCTAAATAAATTCCAACCATAAAATGAGCGGATTGATAAAATCTTCTATAGCCAGGAAAGTGGTGATGGCACTTTCGGGATTATTTCTGGTATTTTTTCTTGCCCAACACCTGACGATCAATTTAACTTCAGTAATTGCTCCTGGCACCTTTAACGATTGGTCTCATTTTATGGGCTACAATCCATTGGTCCAATATATCTTACAACCCATACTTATTGCCGGCGTCGTCATTCATTTTGTAATGGGAATTGCCCTTGAACTTCAGAACAATAAGGCCAGGGTGATTAAGTATACCCAATACAAGGGTAGTGCCAATGCGCCGTGGGTATCCAGGAATATGATCATTACCGGCCTGGTGGTCCTCGCCTTTCTGGGGTTGCATTTCTACGATTTCTGGATCCACGAAATCGCCTATAAATACATCGAATTCAGCCCAAAAGATCCCACGAGATATCATTTAGAGACAGTTGAAAAATTTGAACCCCTGTGGCGCACCTTACTTTACGTGCTGGCATTCGTGCTTTTGGCCTTACACTTATGGCACGGTTTTGCCTCGTCATTTCAAACCATGGGCCTGAACAATAAGTACAGCCCGGCCCTGAAAAAGCTAACCAGGATATATGCTGTTATTGTCCCTCTGGGCTTCGTGTTCATTGCCTTATATCACCACTTTAACCCGATAACACACTGAATATGGGAATACTGGATTCCAAAGTTCCGTCAGGGCCACTGGCCGAAAAATGGACGAAACATAAAAATGAGATTCATTTGGTCAACCCCGCCAATAAGCGGAACATTGATATCATTGTAGTTGGAACCGGGTTGGCAGGGGGTTCAGCCGCAGCCACCCTTGCTGAGTTAGGATACAATGTAAAGACTTTTTGCTATCAGGATTCCCCGAGAAGGGCACATTCCATAGCCGCGCAGGGCGGCATTAATGCGGCTAAAAATTATCAGGGTGATGGCGACAGCCCTTACCGCCTGTTCTACGACACCATAAAGGGAGGCGATTACCGGTCCCGTGAAGCCAATGTATACCGGCTCGCCGAGGAATCCGCAAACATCATTGATCAATGTGTGGCACAGGGTGTTCCTTTTGCACGGGAATATGGGGGCATGCTGGATAATCGTTCGTTTGGGGGTGTCTTGGTTTCCCGTACCTTCTACGCCAAGGGGCAGACCGGCCAGCAACTGCTACTGGGATGCTACGCGGCTATGAACAGGCAGATCAACAGGGGGAAAATAAAATCTTATAACCGCCATGAAATGCTCGATCTTGTGCTCGTGGATGGCAAGGCGAGAGGTATTATAGCCAGGGACCTTGTGACCGGCGAAATTGAACGCCATTCCGGACATGCCGTAGTTCTGGCGACCGGCGGATATGGAAATGTATTTTTCCTGTCTACAAATGCCATGGGGAGCAACGTGATGGCTGCCTGGAGGGCCCATAGAAGGGGTGCGTTTTTTGCCAATCCCTGCTTTACGCAAATCCACCCTACCTGTATTCCCGTATCTGGCGAACATCAATCGAAATTAACCCTGATGTCCGAATCCCTGAGAAACGATGGGCGAATATGGGTGCCAAAACGATTGGAAGATGCCGAAGCGATTCGGGAAGGAAAATTAAAACCAACCCAATTGGTGGAAGAGGAACGCGACTATTACCTGGAAAGGCGTTACCCGGCCTTTGGAAACCTGGTCCCGAGGGATGTGGCTTCCAGAGCGGCCAAAGAGCGTTGTGATGCCGGGTTCGGCGTAAATAAAACAGGAGAGGCGGTATTCCTTGATTTTGCGTCCGCCATCATGCGATATGGAAGGGAAAAAGCTATGACTTCCGGAATCAAGGAACCGGATGAGCATACGGTCCGTGAACTTGGAGAAGAAGTAATTGAGGAAAAATATGGAAACCTCTTCCAGATGTATGAGAAAATCGTTGACACCAACCCCTATAAAACACCTATGATGATTTACCCCGCAGTGCATTATACCATGGGCGGACTCTGGGTGGATTACAATCTTCAAACCACCATCCCGGGATGCTATTGTGCGGGAGAAGCAAATTTTAGCGATCACGGTGCAAATCGCCTCGGCGCATCAGCCTTGATGCAGGGCCTTGCCGATGGCTATTTTGTGTTACCCTATACCATTGGCGACTATCTCTCTTATGATATCAGAACAGGCAAGATTTCAACAGACCTCCCGGAATTCGAGGTGGCCGAGGCAGGGGTCAGGGAAAGGCTGGAAAAGTTATTGAGCGGGAAAGGGGAACATTCTGTGGACTATTACCACAAAAAATTAGGGAAGATTATGTGGAACAAATGTGGGATGGCCAGGAATGCCGGGGACCTGCAGGAGGCCATTGACGAAATTGCCGAGCTGAGGGCAGATTTTTGGGAAAATGTCAGGGTTCCCGGAGTGCTGGACAATATGAATCAGGAATTGGAAAAAGCAGGAAGGGTTGCGGATTTCCTTGAGTTGGGAGAGCTGTTCGCTAAAGACGCACTGCATAGAAATGAATCCTGTGGCGGACATTTCAGGGAAGAATACCAAACACCGGAAGGAGAAGCCTTAAGAGATGACATGAATTTTAAATACGTGGCCGCCTGGGAATACAAAGGGGAACCCAAGGATGCCGTTTTGCACAAAGAGGAACTCAAATACGAGAATATTGAGTTGAAAACCAGAAGTTATAAGTAAAGTACCGATCTGCTAAATGTATCTCTTAATCCATTGATATATTTTAGAATTGACACAATTTTACATTTGATATATGAAATTAACATTAAAAATTTGGCGTCAAAAGGATGCCGCTTCGAAGGGACAAATGGTCGATTATCCCATAAGTGGGATCGACGGAGATATGTCCTTTCTGGAGATGCTGGATGTTCTCAATGAAGAATTGAACAACAAAGGGGAGCAGCCTGTTGAGTTTGATCATGACTGCAGGGAAGGTATTTGTGGTACGTGTTCATTGCAGATCAACGGGGAACCCCACGGGCCGGACAGAATGGTCACTACCTGCCAGCTTCATATGCGGAAGTTCATTGACGGTGATACCATTGTGATTGAACCCTTCAGAGCGACTGCTTTTCCGGTGATCAAGGACCTGATCGTTGATCGGAGTTCCTTCGATCGCATTCAGCAGGCCGGAGGGTATATTTCTGTCAATACCTCAGGACATACCGTCGATGCCAATGCGATCCCTATAGATAAGCACGATGCGGATGAAGCCATGGACGCGGCAACCTGTATCGGATGTGGTGCCTGCGTGGCGGCCTGTAAAAACGCCAGTGCCATGTTGTTCACTTCGGCGAAGGTATCTCAGTTTGCCCTCCTTCCACAAGGGCGGGTTGAGGCGGAAGACAGGGTACGGAATATGGTAAGGCAGATGGACCTGGAAGGTTTTGGTAACTGCACAAATACCGGGGCTTGTGAAGTGGAATGCCCCAAAGGTATTTCTCTGGATAACATCGCCAGGATGAACAGGGAATACCTCTCGGCAACTACAAAAGGTTAGTTTGCTGTTTTTCCCGCATCCCTGTAACCTACCTGCCTGTGTTTTCTGGTCAGGAAAGACCGGCTGGCTCAAAATGTAGTGTCACCGTTAACCGGAAAACCAGTCTGCATCCATTTTTGGTAAAAAAAGAATTTCCCGGGGAGCGTTTCGTTGGAATCATAAGATCATGTGCAGTCAATTTTGTTACTTTTACAGGTAAATGCACAATGCCATGGCCATGACTTCTTCAGTATATACGTCCAAGTTGCCGGAACTTCCAACCTCTATTTTTACCATTATGAGCAGCCTGGCGAAAAAGCACAACGCCCTCAACCTGTCTCAGGGCTTCCCCAATTTTAATGCGGATGCCGATCTTTTGGATCTGGTTGCCCGTGCCATGAAGGACGGGCACAACCAATATGCCCCCATGAAAGGTATTTATTCCCTCCGCGAAGTCATTTCCGAAAAAATTGAAACGCTGTACGGGGCCCGATACCATCCTGAATCGGAAATCACCATCACGGTAGGCGCCACTGAAGCCATCTATTCGGCCATAACTGCATTTGTATGGCCGGGTGATGAGGTGATCGTCATAAAACCGGCCTATGATTGTTACGAACCCGCGATTGCAGCCAACGGCGGAATTCCCGTCTTTCTTCAAATGAAAGGCAAAGATTTTAAGATTGATTGGGACGAATTCAAAGCCGCCATAAACTCAAAAACCAGGATGGTGGTCATCAACACGCCTCATAATCCCAGTGGGCGGGTTTTTGGGAACGCAGACATGCAGCAGCTTCAATCGTGTTTAAGAGGGACCGATATTCTATTACTGAGCGATGAGGCTTACGAACATATCATATTCGATGCCATTCGGCATGAAAGTGCCGCAAGGTACCCCGATCTGATTTCCCGTAGTCTGATCTGTGCATCATTTGGTAAAACATTTCACGTTACAGGCTGGAAAATGGGATACTGCGCAGCACCGGCAGAACTAATGAAGGAAGTCCGGAAAATTCATGAATTCAATGTCTTTTGTGTCAATCATCCTGTCCAGATTGCCCTGGCTGCCTATATGAAAAGGCCGGAACATTATTTAGGTCTCGGAGATTTTTTCCAGAGAAAACGGGACTTGTTTTTGTCCGCGATTTCCTCCTCAAGGTTTAGTTTTAAACCCTGCCAGGGCACCTATTTTCAATTGTTGGATTACTCCCGGATCTCTGATGAAAGCGATGTGGCACTTGCCAGGAGATGGACCATTGAAAAGGGCCTCGCCAGCATCCCAATCTCTGTATTTAACAGCAATGGTCAGGACAACAAGCAACTTCGGTTCTGTTTTGCAAAAACAGATGACACCTTGCGGCAAGCGGCAGAAATCATCAATACCCTTTAGGGTAAGGACGCGTTCACCAACTGCATAAATTGTCCTAGTTTATCAGGCTCCAGCCAGCGGGTAACCACTACCAAATCGTTTTCCCGGTCAATAACTATATAATTTCCTCCAAAACCTGCCGCATAATAAATATTCTTTGAAAGGCCCTCCCATTGCCTGTTCCCTGCTTTGTTCAGCCACCACATAAATCCATAATTTACGTTGGGAACAGACGGGGTTGTGGCTTTTTGTATCCAGCGGAGACTGATCAATTGTTCGGACTTCCATTTGCCATCATTGAGAAATAACAACCCGAAACGGGCCATATCTTCCGCACTGATAAAGATCCCTGCCCCGGAATGGCCTCCTCCCGTCACCGACTTCATTTGAATCCCGTCTATTTCTGTCCAGGCATTATCATAACCGTGCCAACGCCAGGTTGTAGAGGCCCCTATATGATCCATCAGTTCTTCTTTCAGAACTACGGGCAAAGGTCTACGCCAAACATGGGTAAGGGCATAGGCCAGCACATTCACGCGAACGTCGTTGTACTCCATAACGGTCCCTGGCTCGTTTAGTTTGCGGAATTTCCAGTCGTCCAGGCCTCCGTCTTCAGGTGGCCTGTCTGCCCAGTCCTTGCCGCCCCACAACTCACCGCTCCAATCGGAATTTTGCTGCAAAAGATGCGTCCAGGTGATTTTGCCGTTGTGGGCCCCGCCAAAGGTCCCGTCCCAAATATAGTGGGCAACTTCATCATCGGTATCGGCGATCAACCCCTTATCAACGGCCAGACCGGCCACGGTTGATAAAAAACTTTTAGTCACGCTAAAGGTCATATCCACCCGCCGGGTATCCCCCCAATGAGCGATGATATACCCATTTCTAAGGACGAGACCGGCAGGGCCCCCTCGCTTTTTGGTCGGACCTAAAATGGTATGAAATGGTTCGCGTTCAAAACCTTTGAGGATAGCGATACGCAGATCCCGTGAACCTGAATACTCATTTTCTTCTGCGAAGCGGACCGCCTTCAGAAGTTTTTCTGAATCGATCTTAAATTCCCCTGGTTCCTTTTGCTCCCATTGGGCATGGGTCTCGGGAAAATAATATTCGTGTTGCGCAATCCCCGGAAAGACAAATAGAAAAGCACTTAAAAAAAGCGGTGTAATATTTTTCATTTTCTGTTTTAAGGGTGATCCAAGGTAAGTAAATCTAATCGCATAAGCCAATCAATTTGTCTATCTGTCCCAATGTAATACGGGTGTTCGCCAAACTTTACAAAACCTTGTCGCTCATAAAAGCGGATTGCCGCCGTATTGTATTCCCAGACTCCGAGCCATAAAAAAGATTTTTCAGCCTGGC
>DATGCB010000306.1:0-20740 GCA_035312365.1 Eudoraea sp.
AATCCGTACCAGTTCGCCTGGGCCAAAAGATGTCCGGTCCAGTTAAGGTCCGTACCAATATTGGCCACCCCTGCCATTCCCGTCAGTTTATTGTGATGAAGGGAACCGTCAACCACTTTGGCCACGGTGGATCCCTTTCCTTTGCGAAATGTATCTGAGTTGAGTACTTCTTCGAACAGCCCGGGTAAATAGACCAAATGGGTACTGAATCCTAAATATTCCTGGGTGATCTGAAATTCCATCATCAAAGGGGTTTCGGCCATGGCTCCAAACATGGGGTGGAAGGGCTCGCGCGGTTGAAAATCGATCGCCCCGTTTTTAGTTTGTATCAAAACATTGTCCATAAATTGCCCGTCATAGGGTACAAATTCAGTGTAGGCCTGTTTGGCCCTGTCATCAGCGTCGTGTTCTGAATACACAAATGCCCGCCAAATGACCAGGCCTTTGTGGGGAAGTAGTGCTTTTGCGAGCATGTTGGCCCCATCTACATGGGTTCTTCCATAGTTTTGCGGGCCTGGCTGGCCCTCCGAGTTGGCCTTGACCAAAAAACCACCAAAATCAGGGATGTGTGTGTAGATCTCTTTCGCTTTAGCATCCCACCATTTTTGAACAGCTGCATCCAGGGGGTCAGCCGTTGACAATCCCCCTATTTCAATAGGGGCGGAAAACCGGGCGGTCAAATACACTTTTATGCCATAGGGCCGGAACACCCGGGCCAGGGCTGCCACTTTCTCCAGGTACATGGGGGTCAATATCAGGGCATTGGCGTTTACATTCGTCAGTGAGACCGCATTAATGCCAACAGAAGCATTTGCACGGGCATAATCGACATATCGGGGGTCTGTGTATTCCGGTAGTTTTTGCCAGTTCCACAAGGAAAATCCTGCATATCCTCTCTCCACCGACCGGTCCAGATTGTCCCAGTGATTGAGCATGCGCAAACCAATTTTTGGAGCATCCACTACGTTCAAATTACTAAGCATTTTGTGTTCCTGCATGGTCCTGAGGAAATTGAAAACACCATAGAGGATGCCAATGTCCCCATGAGCGCTCAGAATGACGGTTTGTTTGCCGTTCAGGGATATATTCTTAATGATATAACCTTCGGCGCCTATTTGGCCGAGGTCTTCCGAAAGCATTTCCGACAGGGAGGGATCGAGTGCTGTTTTTTTGGCAATAACAAGGGTACTGCCGGCGTTTATGTTATTCGTAAATACAGGCGGTTGCCCCAGCATTTTTTCCAGTCCCGCTACAAGTTCCTTCTTTGCCGCCTCCAGTATGTTACTTCCCTGTTCAAAATATACAGACCTGCATATATTGCTGTATTCTTCCAATCGTTGAGGTACTTCTATCTTCGCATAGCCGAGCCAGAGATCATATCCATCAGGTGTTTGCGGGAATACGTGAGAAGTAAACAGTGTAAAGAAAAGCAGGATATGGTATATGCGCGCCATACAGGATATATATTGAAAATTTTAGTCGGTTTAAAGATAACCAACAAATTGCTCCTCAGATACAATGCAAAGCTCAAAATGCCGGAATCCCGGCTTATTCTTCATTGGCCAGTAGCAGATACTCCCAGGGCAGGAATTCCTTCGTAAAACCGGGATTGAGCTCCATTTTCTCCCCTGAGAAGATATCGGTAAAGCCCCCTTTATAGGATGCGCCTTCCAATGTGACCTTTTGCTTAGCGCCCGATAAATTGATAATCGCCACTACTTTGTCCCCTTCCTTTTCACGGATAAACGCATAGACATTTTCGTCGGTGCCGGTTGGGATCTTCACCAGTTTTCCGCCGTACTCACCATTCCAGATGGCTTTATTACGGTGTTTAAGGTCGAATAGCGTTTTATAGAATCCCGCATATTGATAATCCCCCCAATTAATTTCATCCTTTTTAAAGAAGTTGTATTGCATGTCTACGGCAGATTCCTGCCCCGAATAGACCAATGGCATGCCATCAAAGGTTGATACCAGCACGGCAAACGCAAGGTGACCCTCGCCAAAACGCTGAAATTCTGTTCCGGCCCAGGCATTCTCGTCATGGTTGGAAGTGAACTGCATCTGATAGCCTCGATGGTATAACGAATCTCTCTTTGCCAGCGCTTTGTCAATATCCAGGGCCGTTTTTTTCTCCATTTCCCCTGTTTTCCCTTCAACGACGTTTCCTTTTTCCAAATGATGTGCCTTTGAGTTGACCCCCTGAGTCATCGCTATTTTGTTTAAAAGGGAGTGCATGGACCAGGCGTAATCCATTACAAAAGCTCCGTTGTTGACTATGGCCGGTACTTCTCCTTCTGACAGCATAAAGACAGGTTCAATGGCATAAAGCGCATCTGAGCATTCTTCCCAAAAATCTACGGGAACCCCGTGGGCCACATCAACCCGAAAGCCATCGATCCCCACATCCCTGATCCAGAAAGCCATCGCTTCGATCATCCCCTGTCGCATTTCCGGATTGTCATAGTTTAAATCTGCGACATCGGTCCAGCCCCAGGGTGCACCGGTCTCTGCATTGATAGGGTCCGTAATATTGCCATCTTTGTCTTTGGTGTACCAATCCGGGTGTTCCGTGATCCAGGTATGATCCCAACCGGTGTGGTTGGGCACCCAGTCGATAATGACATACATACCGGCATCCTGTACTGCTTTCATCATATGCCTGAAATCATCCATCGTCCCGAAATCCGGATTTGTATCATAATAATCAGCTGCGGCATAGGGACTGCCCAATTCCCCTTTCCGGTTCTTTACGCTTACCGGATTTATTGGCATAAACCACAGAATATCCATCCCCATTTCCTTCAGGCGGGGAATATGCGCTTCAAAGGCCCTAAAGGTACCCTCGGGGGTAAAATGCCTGAGATTCACCTCATAGATTGTGGCGTTCTTATGCCAGTCCGGCACCCGGGGTTTAAGATAAGACATCGTATCTCCTGTTGCCTCCATTTTCGCCTTGCCCTGATTGTATTCCTTACCTCCGGTCGTCATTGTCAACAGTATCAAAAACAGAGATGTTCTCACTTTTATCTTTGTGCTTACTTTGTGTTCTTTGTTGCCATATCCATGTAAAATGCCTTATCCGATTTCTTTTGTGATGATCGTTGCCTTGTCCTCGACCAGGAGTGTCAGCAGGCCTGATACGATCATCGAAATCCCGCCGGCAGTCAGGGCGTAGATAGGTTTTCCATCAAACAGGCCACTGACCATAAAACCAAGTATGGTGGCGGCAACCATCTGCGGGATGACGATAAAGAAATTGAAAACCCCCATATAATATCCCATTTTCTTGGGGGGTAGTGCACCTGCCAGCATGGCATATGGAATCGACAAAATACTGGCCCATGCGATACCCACACCGATCATGGATACAAGTAGGAGTTCAGGGGACTTGATAAAGTAGATGGAGATCAATCCGAGTCCACCTAAAACCAATGCAACCAGGTGGGTTATTTTCCTGCTCGTCTTTTTCGCCAGGACGGGAAGCAAAAAAGCAACCATAGCGGCCACCCCGTTATAGACCGCAAAAAGTACGGTCACCCAATCGGCTGCATCGTTGTACAACTGGGAGGTGGTTTCGGAGGTGCCATATACATGGCCGGTAACAGCCTGTGTGGAATAGATCCACATTGAAAAAAGGGCGAACCACGAAAAGAATTGCACATAGGCCAATTGTTTCATGGTTTTTGGCATGTAGAGCAGATCTGTCATGATGACCACAAAGCCCGATGTGCCTTTTGCCTTACGTACCCGGGAAGCTATTAAGAACAGCAGCCCTACAATAAAAATGCCCACTGAAAGCACATATAATTCCTTGTCGAGGTTTCCATAATACAATCCCAGGGTACCCAATGCTCCCACGAGCGCCATGGGAATCCCGAAAGCCTTCAGTTTTTTAATTCGCCGTACATTTTCTTCCTCTGTTATTGGCGGTGTTGCCGCAGCCTTATTTTCGTCAAAGGCTTCTAGTTCTTCCGGGCTGTATTCTTTAGACCGGATGACCGTCCATAGCACCGCCAGGAAAAAAACGATGGCACCAACGTAAAACGACCATTTTACCGAATCGGGGATCACCCCTTCCGGTGCGGTGTTGCTAATGCCCATCCAATTGGTAAACATGTACGGAAGCATGGAACCGACAACGGCTCCGGTACCAATAAAGAAACTTTGCATGGCAAACCCCAGCGTACGCTGATCTGAAGGCAGGTTATCGCCGACGAAGGCCCGGAAGGGTTCCATGGAAATATTGATGGATGCATCCATGATCCACAACATACCTGCGGCTACCCAAAGGGCCGGGGAGTTGGGCATGATACACAATGCGAGGGAAGCCAAAATAGCACCTACCAAAAAATAGGGACGGCGGCGCCCGAGGCGCGTCCATGTCCGGTCGCTGAAGTACCCGATCAAAGGTTGTATGACAAGCCCGGTAACCGGAGCGGCAATCCATAAAATAGGAATGTCATCCACATCGGCCCCCAGGGTCTCGAAAATTCTCGAAGTATTCGCATTCTGAAGGGCGAAACCGAATTGAATGCCCAGAAACCCGAAACTCATATTCCAGATTTCCCAAAATCTTAATTTGCGCTTTTTCATAATAGTCCGGTTGGGTTAACTATGCACACAGGTATAGCTAATCAAAAGGTGTTAAAACGTACGGGCGGACATAAAAATATAGGATTTTAACCATATTGGGCTAAATATGTTCTATTTAGTGCAAAAAAAGGATAGGGCAGATTTGAAATTCCAGCTTACCGGAAATTACTCAAAATTTGTTATATTTATTTGCTTCAAGCGATAAATAGCCGATCTAATTTATTAATTAATCATTAAAGCAATACTAAAATGAGCCGAATAAAAAAAATTAAATACGTTACATTGGTAATGCTCCTGTTTAGCTTTATTGCCATTGGATCGTTCAATTCCTGCAGGGAGCAAAAAAAACAGGAAAACACCGAAGAGCAGGCAGAGCACCCTGAAGGCGAAGAACATCCCACAGAAGAAGGTGAAGAACATCCCGAAGGGGAGGAACATCCCGAAGGGGATGAGCAGTCAAAGGACTCCGTATCAGGGTAACGTTTCGGTTGCTTCAGAAGTATTGTGCTCCCGTTTCCTTCGAAATGAAAAAAATGTTTCTGTTAACACAGGAGTAGTTCCTATTTCCATAACCGGGTATGCGAGAAAATTGATGGATCCGGAATGAGGTCCGGGGTCTAATTGAAGATCCCTTCCGCGGCTGAATTCGATGCGATTTGCGGGATGTCGACCAAAGTAATAGGTTGCAAGTGCCGTGTATTTGTTGGCTTCACTTATATCCACCGGCCACCATTTTCCCTCAGCATAAAATTCTGCCCAACAGTGATAGCCATCGATGCCTCCTTCGTCCCTTTCCGAGGGGATGGCAGCCCCAATGGCGAATCGCGAAGGGATGCCCGCCGATCTGGCCAGGGAAATAAAAAGGGAATGGAATTCCGTGCAATTGCCCGTCAGTGCATCGCATGCGTACACTGCATCACCCTTGCCGTAATCCCCGAATTTCATGTAGCGCATATTGTCTATAATATAATCGTATAATGCCCTGGCCTGCATGAGGGCGCCTTTGGTGCGTTTATCGCCAATAATGGAATCTGCCAGGATGCCAAAGCGGTCACCGACGGGCATCAGTAAACTGGCATCCAGATATCTTGTAGGAGACGAATCTTCCTCATACGGATTTTTCTCGTTCCTCTCCACATCGTAGATAAGTTCCACTTTCTTCCCGCTATGTTCCGGAAGAAGTTCCATATATAAGATCCTGTTTCCATACTCTTTTTCGTTGAGCATTTGATGCTCCGCGGGAGCCTGGATATTGCGTAGTTCAACTGTTTGAAAGCGATCGCTCTGTGGAACGGGAATCCACATTCTTGCGGGAGCATTCATTTCCGGCAGGGTAACCTCATAATGAAATTCAAATCGGTCCTGCCCTTCGATGACCCCCAGCAAATTGGAGGATGCGTTTTGAACGGGCACTCTATGCCACGTCTTGTCCTTACGTTGTTTCCAGGTGTAAAAAGGTTTGCCATTAAGCTTGTGCAGCGTCGTTTCCGTTACGGTCATGTTCCCCGGATCTCCTGCCAGGAAAAAATCCACATCGTACACATCGCCACTTACATCGGCCAGGTCAACACAGGCAAAATGACGCCGCGGCCCCAGGTTTGAAAGGTATTCCGTATGTACGCGTACCAATTTCAGGCGCAGTTCTTTCTCTTCCGTATTTAAGTTAAAATAACCGCCACCTTCCTCCACTTTTTTGGCGATATTGGCTTTAATTCCGGCCTCAATATCGGAGGTAACCACCCTGGGAATGTCCTTGTCCGGAACTGTTTTTACTGCTTCCTTCTTCTTTGTTCCCGAATTACATGCCAACATCAAGGCAAGCATCAGAGGAATAATGATCCAATGGTTTTTCATTCTTTAATCCCACTAATATTTGTATGAATTTACGATAAATCTATCGTTCTCCCAACGTGATGCGGCTTCAGTGAGATCTTCTACCTTTTTGCCCAAAAAGAGGTTCGTCAAAAAAATTCAGAGACGTGCCTATCTACATTCCCATACAATATATTGCGAGGCGAGGAGTAGGGATTTTTGGGCCGTAGACAAGGTGAAAACTTTTAATTTCCTTTGACAGGTACATTAACAATCGTCCTACTTCTTAAAATAGCAAAGGAAGCTTTCCTATGGCTGATCATATAAACGGAAAAGGAGCTTCTGCAGGAGGGTCGTTTTATGCGTCGAAAAAAATCAAAAGGGGTCCCTGCCCATTCAGCGTCATTAAAAATATTCAGAGTCATTTAAAAGCCTAGTGTGGCAACTTATCCCTTAAAAGCCCATAAAGGAACGTTCCCAGGATGGCCGCAAAGATGACGATCAGTATGGCAGCATAGCCGGCCCCCACCAGTGTAAACATAGGGCCCGGACAAGCACCGGCCAATGCCCAGCCCAGGCCAAACAAGAGGCCCCCAAACATATAGCGTTTGAAAACATTATCCTTTGGACTAAAATCTATGGATTCACCATAAAATGACTTTATTTCTAATCGCTTGATCAATTGAACCAAGATCACCCCCACTAGCACCGCAGAACCAATAATTCCATACATATGAAATGACTCAAAATTAAACATTTCATAAATCCGGAACCAGGAGGCGGCCTCAGATTTCATCATAACAATGCCAAAAAGGATTCCTATTAAAAGATATATAACTGTTCTCATAACATTAAAATATTAAGGGAAAAATAAAATGGATCATGATCAGACCTCCAATAAAAAACCCGATAACGGCGATGAGTGATGGAAGTTGTAAATCACTTAACCCCGATATCGCATGGCCGGAGGTGCAGCCACCGGCATAACGGGCTCCAAAACCTACCAGGAGTCCGCCAACCGATAATAAGGTAAGGGTTTTAAAATTGGTCAATGTATTTAAATCAAATAGTTCGGTTGGAAGATAAGCACCCCCGGCGCTATCAAATCCGAGGGATTGTAAATCGGCTACGGTCTCCGGGTTAATGGCCACCGCCGTTTCCATTGACAGAAGATGGGAGGCAATAAAACCACCGATGACAGTGCCTAAAACAACAATAAGGTTCCAGCGTTGTGATTTCCAGTCGAATTTAAAAAACTCCGCTTTGTTACCTGCTCCACAAATGGTACACATGGTGCGCAGGTTTGCCGACATTCCAAAATTCTTGCCTACCATAAGAAGTAAAAACATGATGAAGGCAATCATGGGTCCGGAAACATACCAGGGCCAGGGTTCATATATCCAGTTCATAATGTGATATTAAGTTCGCAAAGAAATGAAGATTGAAATGTTTTTACAGTAACCTTTGTTACAGAAGAGTGACCTTTTTTAAAAAGCTTAAAAAGAGTTGGTATTAAAAAAGTGCCCTCTCTTCGTTACAAACAAAAAAAGGAGGTTTTTTACGTTAACTAAACATCCTGACCTTTCATCATTTTATTCCAATATAAATACGGTAGCCCATATTTTTTCAATATCCAAAGACGCCAGTGCTCTTTGGAAGAGTCTGAGATCAGCATTTTTTTCAACTTTGGATCCGGTGTAAAGTTGTTATTGTAGTCAAATTCCGCTAACACCATTTTTCCGTAATCAGTTACAAGGGGACATGATGAATATCCGTTATAGGCCTTACTGCCCATTTTATCATGGTTGATCAAAAGATCAATATTGTCCACCACAACAGGCACCTGTTTCCTGATTGCGGCGCCGGTTTTGGCTGTGGGTAAGGCCGCAACGTCGCCCAGACCGAATATATTCGGGTACTTGTTGTGTTGCATGGTACGGTGGTCCACATCAAGCCACCCGGCATCATTTACCAGGGACGATTCCTGCACAAATTTTGGAGCGACCGAAGGAGGCGCTGTATGCAACATATCATAATGAATGCCATATCGATCTCCATCCACCGTTACCTTTACATCCTTATAATTGTATTGGAAGGTTTCATCAAGTTTCAAATCGCTATCCTGGTCGTCGGTGAGAATCACACAACCACCCGGCATAATCTCCTTGCCCAGTTTGTACCATGCGATCCGATTTTTTGCATCTACCGAAAATAGCTTATGATAAAACCTCAGATTGATATCTTTCCGATCCACTACTTTCATTAATGTTTTGGCCACTTCCTTTACGCCAAATATAGTGGTACCGCTGGTGGCGAATACGATATTGGTGTCTTTTCGAACCCCACTTTTTCTAAAATGGTGTTCTGCCAGGTACATTGTTTTTTGTGGTGCCCCACCACATTTAATGGGTGTTGCGGGTTGGGTGAAAAGCGCTGTTCCTCCTTTAAAATTTTTGAGCACCTTCCACGTGTGTTTAGGATCTGTATAGTTACTGCAGACCACACCGCTATCCATAGCCTGGCTCAATCCGGGAACCAGGCTGAAGTCATAGGCCAGTCCGGGGGCTACTACCAAATAATCATAGGTGATATCTCCCTTGGCAGAAGTGTGCACCGTATTATTTTCCGGATCGAAACCGGTTGCCTTATCCCTGATCCAGGTCGCACCTTTAGGAATAAGGGATGACATCGGTCTTGCCGTTTTATCATAATCATAAGTTCCGGCACCGACCAGCGTCCAGGCAGGTTGGTAATAATGGGTATCCGACGGTTCGATAATTGCGACATCCTTTGCATTTTTCTGTTTTATAAGTTGGGCGGCCGTCATGATGCCTGCGGTGCCTCCGCCAATGATAAGTATTTGATGATGTAAGCTCATTGTGGTTGTTTTAATAAATCGGTTAAATTTAATTGCTTTCCCCTGGAATAACAGTAACATTAGTTACATAGCATAAAAAACTACCTGTAAATACGGATGAATAATAATCAATTCTGTGGGTGCGGTTAAAGCCTCTTCAATTGCACGTGCTACCCCGTGAATATTACGGGTGAACCCTGCAGGTGTTTAATCCGATAAGCATATATGGCGGGTGATAACCAAATAGTCCGGGCAGTACAAATATCCCGGATAACGCCCGGAGTCAAAGGCCAGTGTTCCGTCAATTACCTTAGAGTAATATAAGGTTACCAGAAGGAGGAGTACAAGCATCCGGGTTACGCGGTCTGCTACGTCCATGTTACACTTCATAATAATTCTTGCTTTGTCCAATACGCGGGCAACTTATCCAAACCTTTTTGACTGCAATAAGCCTATTAATAAATTATTTTCCTGAATATTGTCCTGCCATTCTTCAGGTGGGCGCGAATCGATAATTATCGAATTTTCATCGCATTCCAGTGAGTTGTTCCACTCCATTTGATCCGGGCTTTCATCGGTGCCATATCATTCTTTAATCGCATGGATATTAAGCTGTCGATGGGCAGACATATTCCGATACAGGCAATTTCGCTTCCTTTATGGCATCAAAGCCGCCTGTAATGTCTATAAGATTATGTATGCCCCTGCTTTTTAAAATGGAGGAAGCGATCATGCTGCGGTAGCCACCTGCACAATGCACGAAAAATGGTTTTTTGCCGGGAAATTTGGCTAAATGTTCGTTCAGATAACTGAGTGGGGTATTGATAGCTTGCAGGAGGTGCTCCGATACATATTCGCTTTCTTTCCGGACATCAAAAACAGGTACGTTCCCGGTCTTCAGAACTTCCCTGAGTTCGTCAGGGCTTATTTGACCAACAGTGTCGTATTCCCTGGATGCTTTTTTCCAGGCCGGGAAACCGCCTTCCAGGTAGCCTAGAGTATTATCAAATCCAACCCTGGAGAGCCTGGTTACAGCCTCCTCTTCTGTTCCTTCCGGGGTCACCAGGAGTATGGGTTGCTTCACATCAGCGATCAGCGCGCCGACCCATGGTGCAAAATCCCCGTTTAAGCCAATAAATATGGAGCGTGGAACATGCCCCCGGGCAAAATCCTTTTCGTTTCTGACATCAAGTACCACAGCTCCCGTCTCATTGGCCGCGGCTTCGAAAGCCTCAGGCGAAAGAGCTCGCGTTCCCCTTTCCAGGACGTTATCAATATCATCATATCCTTCCTTGTTCATTTGTACGTTCAATGGGAAATATTGAGGAGGTGGGAGAAGGCCTTCGGTAACTTCTTCAATAAATTCGTCCTTGGTCATGTCTGCCCTCAATGCGTAGTTTACATTTTTCTGATTACCGAGCGTATCTACGGTTTCTTTCATCATGTTTTTACCACAGGCAGAACCGGCTCCATGCGCAGGATACACAATAACGTCATCAGCCAGGGGCATGATTTTTTCACGAAGGCTATCGTATAAAAATCCCGCCAAATCCTTTTCGGTCAAAACCCCCATTTTTTGAGCCAGATCAGGACGGCCAACATCACCTAGGAATAGTGTATCCCCGCTAAATATGGCATGGTCTTTACCATTTTCATCCCGTAACAGAAACGTAGTACTCTCCATCGTATGACCCGGTGTATGAAGTGCAATAAACGTTACATCACCAAGTTTGAATTCCCGGCCATCTTCTGCAATCGTCGCATCAAAAGCAGGATTGGCATTGGGACCATATATAATGGAGGCGCCCGTTTCCTTTGCCAGGGTAACATGGCCACTGACAAAATCAGCATGAAAATGGGTCTCAAAAATATATTTGATCCTGGCATTGTCTTGTCTTGCTCTTTCAATGTACGGTTTAACCTCGCGTAATGGGTCAACAATAGCTACATCGCCTTTACTTTCAATATAATAGGCTCCCTGTGCAAGACAGCCCGTATAAATTTGCTCAACTTTCATTTCTATGTTTTTTAATGTTGGTCCAAAACTACGGTGTGGTTTTTGGATATACAGTAACCTAGGTTACATTGGAATATTTTTCTGATTGGAGGGAGATTTTCTCTTCAATGGCCGTTTTTCCGCTCAGGGTCGCGCAATGTTCAAAGGCTTCACTTGTCTTTACAAACAGGTGCTCCTTCCCGATGTCATCAATTAAACCACTGCTGTAAAATATATCCCTTGTTGGACCGATTGCCCCGGCAATAACTAATTTGATTCCCCTGTTTCTTAGGTCGACTATGGTTTGTCGCAACATATAGACCGCACTGCTGTCAATATAGTTGATGGCCTCGGCATTTAAAATGACGTACTTTACTTCAGTTCCCTTGCGATCAAGATGTGCGAACAGCTGCTTTTTGAAATAGTCCTGATTGCCAAAATAGAGTTGGGCGTCAAAACGTACTATAAGGAACTCTTCAAAACTTTCCGTATCCTCTGGGAAGCGGGTCACATTTTTAAAATAATCAGTGTTTCGTATTCGTCCCAATACAGCTATATGAGGCCTTGAGGTTCTATAAACGAGCAACAACAATGAAATCAGGACGCCGAAAAGAATGCCCTCTTTGATGCCAATGGTAAGGGTGATCAAAAAGGTGGTGAGCAAAAGAAAAAACTCGTCCCTTCTGTTTTTAAAAAGTTCAACGGGGTATTTCACATTGATCAATCCAAAAACGGCTACCATAATAATAGCTGCCAGGACCGCATTTGGCAGGTAATAGAACAAAGGGGTCAGGAATAAAAGTGTCAGACCTACGACCAAAGCGCTTACCATGGGAGCTATTCCTGATTTAGCCCCCGCCTGCTCGTTTACCGCGGTTCTTGAGAAGCCGCCAGTGGTAGGGTAGGAATGAAATAATGAGCCTATGATATTCGAAGCACCCAAGGCGACCAGTTCCTGATTTGAATCTACGGTATCATCCGGGTGTTTTTCTTCTAAGGCCTTGGCAACTGAAATGGCCTCCATAAAGGCGATCAGGGCCAATGTCAAGGCAATTGGCAATAGTTCTGAAATCCTGGAAAATCCGATGGAAGGTACTTGAAAAGCAGGTAGCCCACCAGGTACTTTCCCAACAATTTTTACGCCAAGGTCTTGTAAACCAAAAAAATATATTCCCAGAACGCCAAGAACCACTACCACCAGGGCTGCAGGTATCCGATCGTTCACTTTTTTGATCGTTATTATAAGAACGATCGCGCCAATGCCAATGCCCAGGCTTATGAAATTGGTGTCGGTTATCACGCTCAAAGCATTCCCAATCAGGATGTGGATCTGGTTGCTACCCTCTATGGCTGTTCCCAGCAGGTGCTTTAATTGACTCAGCCCGATGATTATGGCAGCCGCTGAGGAAAACCCGCTAATAACGGGCTTTGATAAAAAATTGACCAAAAATCCCATACGCAGCAACCCCAACCCCAGCTGTATTACACCCATAAAAAAGGCCAAGAAAATGGCCATGGTTATGTATTCTTCAATACCGGAAAGGGCGAGCGCACCCAGGCCTGATGCTACCAAAAGGGAATCCATGGCAACAGGCCCAACCGCCAACTGGCGGGATGTACCCATAATGGCATAAATGACCTGCGGAATCAAAGAAGCGTAGAGACCGAAAACGGGGGGTAGGCCTGCAATCATGGCATAAGCCATGCCCTGGGGTACTAGCATAATTCCTACCGTCAGTCCAGCTCCAAGATCACCTGACAAATACGACTTTTTATAATTTGGAAGCCATTGAAGAACAGGGAAAAAACGTTTGAACATAAAGAGCGGATTACTCGCCAAATGTATGGAACGTGTAACCCCTGAACAGTAACATTGGTTACAGAACACTTATAATTCCAAAAGCCTGATGTAGTTTCTGTGGAGTTCAATTTTACCCATTTGCTCCAGTTTTTTGAGAAGCCTTGAAATCACTACCCTTGAGCTGTGGAGGTCATAAGCTATTTCCTGGTGCGTATTGTTGATGACATCCCCTTTGTTGATCCTGGCTTTTTCCTTCAGGTAGTCGATCAAACGCATATCCATTTTGTTGAAGGCAATGCTGTCCAGGGTATGTAACAGTTCATTTAAGCGGCTGTGATAACTTTCGAAAACAAAATTCCTCCAGGATTTGTACCTGGCGGTCCATTCTTCCATTTTTCGTACCGGGACCATAATCAATTTTGTGTCGGTTTCCGCAATAGCCCTGATTTCACTTTTTGAATCTCCCAGGCAACAGGATAAAGTCATGGAACAGGTGTCCCCTTTCTCCAGATAGTATAGTAACAATTCATCTCCGTCGTTATCTTCCCTCAGCACTTTTATTGCACCGGATAACAGGAGTGGCATACCCTTGATATACTGGCCGATATCCATCAGTTTAAAACCTTCGGGTACTTCTTTGAATGTACCCACCTGTACAATTTCATTAATTAGTGCTTCCTCAAAAATATGACCATAACCCTCTTGTAGTTCCCGTATCATAGACATTTTATTCTTTAACTTTCTCAGTTGTAATCTCGTCGTATTTTAAAAAAATATTTGCCCGTATCGCTTTGGAATCGGCACCGATCCAAGGCATAGTCAAAATCGGGCCCAGGACGATGCCAGTAGATATTCCTGCAGGCCCCGAATTTAAACCGAATAATAAGGTAACTGCATAATTTACACCCACTATTACAATTCCCACGGCATAGGGAACATGCATGGAACTGTAATAAACCAGGTTCAATACTGTACTTTAAACTGCTTTTAGGGCAGTCCTGCTTTATCCAAATAAAGTTACTTAAATAGTTGGGACCAGATCCAAGAACGCTCATTTATGACCCCTTGGACCCTTAAGATAGCATATGCTGTACAATTTTAAATCTTTCGCCTACATGTTTTATTTTTTGTAGTATAAGTAAATTGAGACAATCAATAATTACCGTCTGTAATTCCTCAATCGGGAACGAAAAAAATACTGTTTTTTGATATCAAATAAATTTTGATACAAACCAACCGTTATGAGTTGGCTCTAATTTCCTGTTTTACTTCCTGGGAATTTTGGGAAAGTTTTATTTGTGAAATCAAGGTTGTTAAATCAGTTCTATTTTGAAATTCTGTTTTTTTGGTATTTGAGAAACAAACTTTCATCACTGGAAATCCGGTTTATTTTCTGTGGCCGTTATTGCATATTTGATGAGATCCCTTGCAGCGCCCGGGATAAGAAAAAGGACGAAAATCACAGATTTTCTATTTTGCTTACTTTCCGATGCAAAAATTCGCAAAAATATTCCCCAAAAGATCGTCTGTGGTAATTTCCCCGGTGATCTCACCGAAGTGGTACAGGGCCTGTCTGATATCAATCGCCAGCAGATCCCCGGAAACCCCTTCCTGCATCCCCTGCTGCACTTTTTGGATCTCCTCCAGGGCGTGAAGGAGCGCCTGATAATGACGGGTATTGGTCACTATGGTCTCGTTATTGCGCAGCGCACCAATATTAACAAATTCCAATAAGCTCTCCTTGAGATGCTCCACCCCTTCGCCCGTCTTTGCCGAAAGCAATAATATATCCCTGAAATCAAAGGTCAGCCCGGGGATTAATTCCGGGGCTATTGTATCTATTTTATTAGCGACAATCACCAGGTGCTTTTGAGGATATTGGTTTCTGATTTTTTCGATTTCAAGCTGAAACCCTGGCTCCCGGGCCGTCAGGCCGGGACCTGAAGCCTGAAGCTCTTCCGCGGCCAGTAAAAAAACAACTACCTGCGCCTGGGCAATCTTTTCAAAGGTGCGTTTAATCCCAATACCTTCAATGGTATCTGTGGTATCTCTGATGCCTGCAGTATCTATCAACCGGAACCCGATACCCCCGATCGTTATTTCGTCCTCTATGCTATCCCTTGTAGTACCGGGGATTTCAGAAACAATAGCCCTGTCCTCCCTGAGCAGGGCGTTTAACAAAGTGGATTTCCCCACATTGGGTTCCCCTACAATAGCTATGGGGATCCCATTTTTTATGACATTGCCCATGGCAAAGGAATCGATAAGGCGTGTCAACACATCCACGATCCTGGACAGCAGGGATTCGAATTTTGAACGGTCTGCAAACTCAACATCCTCCTCGGAAAAGTCGAGCTCCAGTTCAATCAGCGAGGCAAAATGCAACAATTCCTCCCTCAGATTTTTTATTTCACTGCTGAATCCTCCCCGCATCTGCTGCATGGCAATTTGATGGGAGGCCTCATTGTCGCTGGCAATAAGATCGGCCACAGCTTCGGCCTGACTCAGGTCGAGCTTGCCGTTTAGGAATGCCCGCAGCGTAAATTCGCCGGCATCGGCCATCCGGCAGCCCTTTTTCAAAAATAACTGAATGATCTCCTGTTGAATATAGGGGGACCCGTGGCAGGAAATTTCAACCACATCTTCCCCGGTATAGGAATTAGGGCCTTTAAAGACTGTAACCAATACCTTGTCAAGGCTCCTTTCGCCATCTTCTATATATCCCAGATGGACCGTATGGCTATCTTGTTCGGACAACTCCTTTCCACTGGCCGATCTGAAACCCTTGCCTGCCATGGAAATGGCCCCTTTTCCAGAGATCCGGATAACAGCTATGGCCCCTGCTCCGGAAGGTGTTGCCAGCGCAATAATGGTGTCTTGAGGAAGCATAATCCCGATTTGTGTGTAAAAGTAGGGAAAACCTCTTATACGGACTCTATAAAGCGCAGGGCAGGCTATCTGTTAATTCCGTGCCTTAGAAATACCGATGAACCTATTATTTATGTCAATGAAAAGTTACATCTTGTTCGGTGCACTACTTCTCCCGGGCCTGGCATCTACCAGGGCACAGGAAGATCGTTGGAAAGAAGAACGTAGCCCTGCTCTTGGAATGCCCTCAGAAGAAGAGAAAAAAGAGGCCGTTAAAAAAATTGAAAAAGCTGAAAAAAAAGCGGAAAAGGAAGAAAGCGGCAAGGGAAAAATGCTCACCCGTAGGCAAGGCAAAAATGCACACGAGGATCGAGAAATTAAAGGCAGGGGCGGTAAAAGACCAGGAGCAGTTGAAAAGGCTTTTGCGCAGGCACCAGGGCCTTCGGGCTTGCCATTAGCGGAATGTTGATGAACGGATGCGCCTGCAGGAGGCAGGTTGGGTGAAGGAAGGCGATGTTTAAGTACAACCATGGTGTAACAATTTTCGAAAAAGGGCTACTTATGATATAGAACCCCCTAAAGTTATTTACAATGGAAATCATCAATCAATCAACAATGCGGGCCGACAGGTCATTGCTTGTTATCACACACCTGACCCAATTACTCCATTATGTCATCGGATTTGGCGGATTAATCACTCCACTGATCATCTGGCTGACCACAAAAAATACGGTGGAAGAAATGGATGAGCATGGAAAATCGATTATCAATTTTCAACTCAGTTTATTATTGTACATTGTTTTGAGTATCCCGGCTATTCTCCTGTTGGGTCTTGGAATTCTGACATTGATCGCAACCGGTATCCTTGGATTTGTTATGCCTGTCGTGAATGCGGTGAAGGCGAGCCAGGGAGAATCGCCCAGTTACTTTATGACCATTCGATTTATAGCGTAGGCAGGATACATGCGAAAGGCGTCTTAGAATCAATGAACCTGGTCGTTACGAACGGAGCGAGGTCATCTATTCCATTCATGTCAAAAATGAAACAGATTGTTTCGACCCTCGCAAGAATGGAGGAATTTACTTCTTTGAGGCCTTCCCCTGTTAGTTATTCAACATCACCGGCATTACGAGCATGGTCACATTTTCGCCTTCGTCGAGACCGTCGATCGGGGTCAGGATACCCGCCCTGTTGGGCAGACTCATTTCCAGGGAAACCTCTTCCGAGCTTAGGTTTCCCAGCATTTCCACGAGAAAACGCGAATTAAACCCAATTTGCATATCGTCACCCTGGTAGGAACAGGTAAGGCGTTCCTCCGCTTTATTGCTGTAGTCGATATCCTCCGCGGAGATATTCAATTCCGCACCCGCTATTTTTAAACGGATTTGGTGGGTTGTCTTATTTGAAAAAATGGATACCCTCCTTACGGAACTGAGGAACTGATTTCTTGAGATGGTCAGTTTGTTGGGGTTTTCTTTTGGAATGACCGCCTCATAATTGGGATATTTCCCGTCGATCAGCCGGCATATCAGGACCGTTTCGTCAATCGTAAATTTGGCATTGCTGTCGTTGTATTCAATGAGTACGCCCTCTTCACTGCCTGTTAAAATTCCCTTTAACAAATTCAGGGGCTTTTTTGGCATGATAAATTCCGCCACTTGCGAAGCCTTCACATCGGAGCGCATGTATTTAACCAATTTATGGGCATCCGTGGCAACAAACGTAAGATTTTCGGTGGAAAACTGGAAGAAAACACCGCTCATCACCGGTCGAAGGTCGTCATTTCCCGCTGCAAATATGGTTTTATTGACGGCGGTCGCCAGGATATCACCCATAATGGTAGTCGCACTTGGGGCACTTAATTCCACGGCCTTTGGAAATTCGGCCCCATCGGCATAAGCCAGGGCGTACTTTCCGTGGTTGGAACTTATTTCTACGGTGTTATTGTCTTCAACGACAAAGGTCAGGGGTTGTTCCGGAAAGGTTTTAAGGGTTTCCAGTAATAGTCGCGCCGGTACCGCTATGGTACCCTTATGTTCAGAATCTACTTCCAATACCGAGCTCATGGTGGTTTCAAGGTCGGAGGCTGAAACGGTAAGTTTGCTCTTTTGCAGATCAAACAGGAAATTGTCCAGGATGGGTAGCGTATTGCTGTTATTTATAACCCCACCCAATACTTGTAATTTTTTTAACAAATAGGAACTGGAAACAATAAATTTCATGCGTAATATTTGTAATTTATATATGGCATTTTAAGGCCCGTGCACTGTGCTTTTACAAGGAATTGCAATAAAACAAATATATCTTA
Organism: Eudoraea sp.; assembly: GCA_035312365.1. Taxonomy (GTDB): domain Bacteria; phylum Bacteroidota; class Bacteroidia; order Flavobacteriales; family Flavobacteriaceae; genus JAFMPW01. The sequence goes on from DATGCB010000306.1 coordinate 18,240, forward strand.
AATGTCCTTTTGAATAAAACAAACTTATTAACAGCTAGCTTCCGTATCTTTTCTTTCTGAAGAAATTGAAAACAAATCCGAAGAACATTGCCAACAGGACAGGAACCCCAATGTTAATCAGTTGCCATTTTGTTTTTTGGCGTACGATTTTCTCCTGATCCAGGAGGGGGATCACTACTTTTTTATTCCGAATGTTTATAAGTCCGGTATCATCCAGCAAATAATTGATACAATTAATGAGGAATTCCTTGTTCCCGTAAAAATTATTGGTCCATTTATCATACCCCAATTCGAGTGGCCTTCCGTTCCTTAGCTGATTTCTGATCACATCGCCGTCTGCAACCACGATCATTTTATTGGCAGCGCCATGTTCCAGGCTACCTGTTAGGTTGACTGGTTTTATACGGTTGAAAAAGGCGGAAGTAAATTCACCTTCTATGAGTACTGCCAACGGCAGATTCCCATCATTGTAATTTTCCCTGTCCGGAGGGGTCTTGATCATATCCAGGGAAAGTTCTTTTGGGGTCCCTTCGGGTTTGGATAAGGGAGAGCTCTGGTATAAAATGGTCTTTTCATATGCGTTCCCAAGGGTGTCTATGGTATTTGCAAACTGAAACCTGACCGATTCAAGGTTGGTGTTTATCGGGTGATTATTCCTGGAGAATACCATTGGATGGTAATACCAAGGCACCGGGTTGTATTGGGAGCTGTTCCCTTCGTCCGTGGCCAGGACGATCTGGGTAAAATAGAGATCGTTTACGAGTACCGGATTTATACGTACCCCGTATTTAAAGAAAAAATCGTTTAGATTCAGTTCCATGGGGATTGCCATTGCCCTTCCCTGTGCGTTAAACAAACTGTCAAGTTCCATATCCACCTGATCGATTAACCATATCGACCTTCCGCCATGTACTACAAACTGGTCCAGGACATATTTTTCAGCATCGGTGAACGCTTCCGTAGGTTTGGCTATGACCGCCAGGTCAAAACCCCGGAGATGATCCAGGACCATTTGAGGGTTGGTCGCTACGGAATCCAGCGTGATGGCCCCAATATTGTAATACTCCCGGATGGTCGTCAGGTAGTCGGCCATCAAAATATCGGGAAGTTCACCATTGCCCTTAATCACAGCCACCCGTTTTTTTTCTTTGATCCCTAATTTGGTAAAAGCATCGGCAAAGGCATATTCGAGGTTTTGGACAGAATTGTTTACCCGTTCCGCTGTGGTTGCTCCAAGTTTATTTTTTAACAGCGGGACTTTCACCGTGGTATTGTTGTAATTGGCCATCGCCCATGGATACAGAATTTCCTGAGCGACCTTGCCATTTTCTTCCACCGTAATATTTGCAGGGGTCAACCCTAGGCGTTGTAGTTGCCCCATTGTAGCTTCGGCCCGGGCCTGATCTTCAAGCGGGTCGACAAAATTATATTTGATATTCCTGTTTTCCGACGTAAATGCCTCCAGCAGCTGTTTGGTCTCTGCTTTTAATTTAACGAATTCCGGTGGCAGATCTCCTTCCAGTAATACATCGATGACCACGGGCGTATCGAAACCTGCCACTGCCTGTAGCGCAGGTCCGGATAACGTATATCTTTTGTCCTCCGTCAGGTCAAATCTGCCGTATAGCAAGCCAGACAGGATATTGACCGCAATGAGGATGACCAGGGCAGCGACCGTTGAAAGCAGGGTATTCCTTTTCATCATCGCCGGTGGTTATTAGTTTGAACAACGGTAAGATATAGAAAGAATGCTGCCAGGCTTAGAAAATAGAACAGGTCCCTGGTATCCAGGACCCCGGCGGCTATGCCTTCGAAGTGCGATTTCATTCCTAAATTCCCGACAAACAGAGAGGCTGTCCCGTCCGGGAATAGTGTAGCAAGGGCTTCAAAGCCATAGTACAATCCAAAACACAGCACAAGGCCAAGGAGAAAGGCCACGATCTGGCTATCCGTTAGTGCAGAGGCGAAAAGGCCTATGGCCGTATAAAGGGCAATCAGGAACAGTATGCCAAAATAGGAGCCCCATACGAGGCCTGTATCTAAATTTCCAACGGTTGAGCCCAGGTTGGCAACGGTGTATGCATAAAGCAGGGTAGGGAGGATGGCTATCAGGGCCAATGTTACCGTTCCAAGGAATTTTCCCATGACCGTATGCCATACAGGGATGGGCTTAATGAACAAAAGTTCAATGGTGCCGGATTTTTTTTCCTCCGCAAAGCTTTTCATGGTAATGGCCGGGATCAGGAATAAAAATACCCATGGGGCCAGAAGAAAAAACTTGCTCAAATCTGCAAAGCCGTAATCCAGAATATTGAACGGCCCTTTAAAGACCCATAGGAACAGTCCGTTTAGCACAAGGAAAAGGCCAATGACAAGGTAGCCTGCTGCTGAAGTGAAAAAGGAATTGATCTCCCTTTTAAAAATGGCCATCATAGGATTTTAATTTAGGGTTTTGATGGCATTGACGCTCCATGCCTGTGGCTCCTCCGCAAAAAGAACTT
>DATGCB010000307.1:0-8369 GCA_035312365.1 Eudoraea sp.
CATAATAGACGATCATATGGATATCCAGGATTTCACGGAAATCAAAATCGTTGGCATATCGATGCAGTTGAAGTTCCCAAATAGTTTCCAAACCGTTGTTTTCAAACAACTTAAGATCTTTGGGATCAAACCTGAACGCCAGGGCATCCTGTCTGATGTCGTATTGTGAAAGTGGCATGACATCTGCGGGGTATAATTGGGAGATCACCGTTCCATTGGATTTTCTGAATTTGGAGACCCCTACGTTCCGGAGGGATCCCGCAATGGATACGGCCCTGGTAATGCCAACAAACACCAGTTCCACATTCTTGATCTTACAAAGGTACATGCCGGGGAATTCCCGGTCGAAGTCAGACAAGGTGGTCTCGAATTGGCAACCGCCAAGGCTCAGCAGGTTCTCGAAGGCAGCCGGCGCAAGATCTCCCAGACTTATCGTCTTTTTGATGGGCGCTTTCCTGCTCTTAATGTTGGTGATATAATCAAATGTGAAATAATCGATATCCAGGGTGAGCTGATCGGCCCCCACTAAGAATCCGCTGTAGGAGGGCGCATAATTATAGCGTATTACATTGAGATTGCGTTCGGTCTCCGCGTTGTAGGCACGCTCCGTCAGGAATGCGATTTCTGTGGCCTGGTCGAGATAGCGGGTGACCAGCCGTTTGGTTTTCTTGGCAATGGCGTACCACATTCCGGCCCCGAATTCTTTCAAATCGAGAAATTCCTTGTTTTCCTCGGCGTGTTTCTGTTGCAATTCGGCGATCTCCACGCGTTTTTCGGCAACTGCCTTCCTGGCCTCTGCCTGCTCTAACTGGGCATTGGCAACCTCCTTGTATGCGGTGGCGGCCGCTACCTCGTCATTCAGTTTATTGGCCTGGAGATCATGGGTGATCCTGGTTCTTCGGTACGCTAAATCCTTTACCACAAGATTTCTTCTTTTCTTGCTGGAATTATAATAATGTCCGTTCCAACTTAATTTAACCTGGTCATCATCTCCAACACTGGAAGCATTTGCCCATGCCTCAGCTTCTGCGTACTCCAGCAATTCCCAGCGCACATCGTTGAATTCATTCTTGGAATCCACTGCATTTTTCCTTCGGACCTCAGCGTAGTCTTTGTTGGCTTCGGCTACATCAATACCTGCCTGTGCCTCAGCAACGCCCCGTTTTTCCAGAATAACGCTTTGTTGCGCCAGTTCCACCTGTTGGGTAACCTGGTCAAATCGCAGCTCTTCATTTTCAGCAGTGCTTTTATACTGGATATATTTCTGCTCCATCTGGGAAGCATGCTGGGCAAAATAGCGGGCTGTATCCTGGAGGTAGTCAAAACTGAAGGGCGGGATATAGTCCTTGTCAAAACCATAATAGTTTAATTTGGCAGCAATCTGGAAGAGCATTGTTTCCGCCTGCCTTAACCTCCACAGGATGGCGGGGTTTTCATTTCGGGTAGTGGCTCCGCCGGCCGTAATAAATGACGAGGGTCCTGCCAGCACGTCCTGGACGCGATTCTTGATCTTACCGAATTTGGGATCTTTATATAGCGGGGAATTCGGATCGATTGTGCCATCGGTCATAATGATTTTTTCATACCTGCCTTTGGCAGATGAATAGGCCCCGACATTATCTTTTGCATTTTTATAGGATTCATCCCCGAGGTCAAGGTAGCAGTCCGCCAGTTTGGTCCAGATATTAACTACTTCAATCTCCGCATTCAGGAAGGGGTATTTAAGAATATTTTCTATCCGCTGAGTGGCGGCGTTAAGTTGTCCCATACCGATCTCACAATCGGCCATCGCCATAGGCAACAGATAAAAATACATATGTGGTAAATAGGCCACCATTTGAACGGGGGTGTATTTAAATGCATTGAGCAGGCCTAAATCCGTTGACTTGGAAAGATCAGTGTAATATTTTTTTATCCCTGTAATAAGGTTGCCGTTTAAGGGGATGGACGCAGTATCTGTTAGCCCATTGATCGTAAGCTGTTTTTGTACCGAGCCTGGCTTTGTTCTCAGATATTCCCCGGAGATAAAGGAAGGTTCTTCCGAAATCTTTTTTTCCAATGGGGCAGCCAGGATGGCTGCGCTCACTGAGGGGGTGGCGAGAACCCTTGTGCTGAAGGTTCCCGGACTTCCCGCTACCGTACGGGTCAGGGAAAGATTATTTGTTACATTGGGGGAAATACCACCGGAAATGGTACCGGTATTCACCCGATGGAGATTATGTTTTTTGACCAATAAATTAGCCCTGTCCAGGTTGGCCTTAGCCTGGTCGGGTTGATCGCTCCTCGAAAACAGGCCGCTCAATGTATTAAGCGCTTGTACCTGCCTTTCCCGGTTTCCGGCCGTGTTGAAAAGGCCTGCACTTTTTTCCGCAAGCTCGATGGCTTCGGTTTTCTTATTGACCTTTTCGTTCGCGAGTGCCATATCGTGCATGATCGACGCTCGCAATGGAATATCATCTACCGGCGTAGTATTCAAAGCCTCCGTGAATTTTCCGAGTGAGGTATTCCAATCATTGTTTTCTGCAGACAGCACTGCCAGATCCACCAAATCGGTGACTTTACCGTGATGCGAGGTAATAGACAGGCCGGCCCGGGTAACCGTATCTATTTTCGTGGCAATGGCGGGTGCCAGTTCCCTGGTTATATTGATGATGGTCTCAGGAAAATTATACCGCTCTACCGGAGTATCCCGCAGGATCTCGGCCGTACGGATCAACAAGGGATCCAGGAGTTCTGTCAGCAAAGGCAGATCCGAAAATCGATTGGTATTGGGATTTGCCGGAAGTTTAGGATGGACCGTTTTAAGAATCAAATATGACAGCTCTTTAAAACTGTCCATTGCCAGGCCGTATTCTTCATGAAAGAGGTGTTTCTTTCCCTGATGAAACAAATTAAAAACCTGCCATTCAAATCGGTTTTCCGGATTTTCCACTTTATAGGAGGATGATACTTGAGAGAGCATGGCAGCAGGATAGATGCTGTATGCATTTTCGGCGAAATACTTAGGTTTCATAAAAGAGATGATTTAAGGTAGTTTTTGTAGTGAGATAACAAGGTGAAAGTGTCATGTAAAGGCCAATTCGTCGGTTAAAAAGGGGTATGTAGAAATCCAGCGTTCACGGTTACCGTACCCGGGTTGTCACAATTGCATCGAACAGGATCTTTAAAGGGCCTGTCGGCAATAGCGGATCGGGGCTCGCATCCGTTAATTTTCATTTGTCAGGGTAGCGTACAGGGCAAATGTTTACCAGGACAAATGAACAGCGATGTCAATATTATTACTTTGCGTGGAGGAACTGTTCCATACCCGGAAGGAATAGGACATGCTTCGGGTAGGCCAAAGATTGTCAATAAAAATACCAAATCGCTCACCCAGAGTCATAATAAATTGTATAAATGGTAGGATTTACTGTACAGATTACAATTTTAGAAATACATGCCGTGTAATTTTGGCACTTTGCTGACTTACTACAGGCGGGGGTACTAGTCCCGAGGTATATTACAGAAAAAAGGCCGGAGATGATTGCGGAGAAGATGGTTGCAGGTGCGACTTGTGGTATGAAATCCAAAACTTTGGGTCATAATACAGGCCAGGTTCTATTCTTAAAAAGTGTTATCCAGTAGCTTAGCCCGAAAATCCATAGGCACAAAAAAGGTGTTTTGAGCTCAATTGTATCCAAAAATGCCCGTATGGGTTATAGCAACGTTGCATGCACCATCCCTGGTGAATACTATAGGATAAGCTTCGTTTGGCGTAATTCATATTCAGTGGTTCCATGTTGACAATTTTACAGGGTTCTTTAAGTCTTAGTGTGACATTTTTTACGGAAGGTTAACAGGAAAATCGAAAAATGGAATGAGATCTGTGTAGTGGCAGGAAGGTTTCCGGTGGTAGAATTGGTTAAATTTACGGTTCCCGCTGCCTCCCGGATCGAAGGTTCACACGCAGTGAACCACCGAACGCAAGTACGGCCAGCCCAACAGTGAGTGCATTTACCAATTCAGGATCGGGAAGCCATCCCGTCATTTTTAGCACCAGGAGAGCAATATAACTGGAAGGCATTTCGTGCTCTCCGAGCCGCCGGAGCACTTCATAATGCCAGTCGGTCAGGAAGCAATAACCCCAGCCCTTCCAGGCTCCCAGTAACCCCCAGGAACCAAAGGTGGCCAATATAGTGATAAGGTGAAGCCGCCGCGTCCTGACGTATAGCCATCCAAATAGATTAAACAGGATCAAAATGGTATGAAAGCCATAAAAAAAGGCGTTGGCTGCATGTAAACCTAAATCTGTCATGCCAGGGAATTGAGGGTCTTTCCCTAAGATATGAAATTAAAAAACTCCGCCGGGGGAGAATAACCCCCGTGCGGGGAATAAGTTTAAGGACCGGTTCTTACCACGATACTTTTTCGTTCCTTACGGATGATCAGGATTTTCCGGATCCGGTGAAGGGAAGTCGTTTTGGTATCGATCAAAAAATACCTTTTCCATGGCTTCCATTCGTTTCCTGACACGATCAATATCCATAAAATCCCTTCCAAAATCACTGTCAAAGAAGTCTTCATTAAAAAACTTTTCATGAAAAAGGGAATCGGGCTCAAACAGATGCTCAAACCGCCGGGGGTCTGCAGCTGAGAAGTGCCGGTAAAACTTTGATTGAAAAGATTGCAACAGGCTATCCCGGTCCCTGGTCTTCATACCAGCCAGATCGTCGGACGATGACCATGAATAGATGGAATCGTACCGTATCATATTCCCGGATTCATCGAATTCCTTATTTACGCTCCAGGTCCCTTCAGGGGTTTCGGCTGTTTGTTTATCCGCCTCTTTATGTTCCTGTGCGTTGCAACTCATTGCGCCTATTGCAATCCATAATACAAGGATCACTTTTTTCATAGTACGTACATTTTAGTTACAAAAATATGTACCAGATACACATCAAAATATTTGCCAAAACACCGGTTCCGAACGACTTGTCAGGTTAAAAATTGTTAAAATAAGGAGTTCATTTCCGGGGTTTAAACAAATGGTGTTGGCAGTAATTTGGCTATATTAGGGCATTCAACCAATAATCCTTACAGGTAATGAACCATTCTATGAACCGAAGAAAATTCATTGGGCAATCGGGTCTTCTTCTTACCGCGCTAGCATTGCCCATACCGACCAGTGCGATTACCGGTAAGCGCAGGTATAAAATGGGTTTGCAGCTCTTTAGTATTCGGGACGCCATGGCTGAAGATGCCATTGCCACTTTAAAAAAAGTAAAGGCTCTGGGGTATGAAGACCTGGAGATCTATGGTTATAATGTAAAGGAGGGAAGCTATTACGGTATTGAGGCAGGGGCATTCAAGCACCTTTTGGAGGACCTGCAACTAACTACTTCAAGTGGCCACTACGGGTTGTCAGATTATTTCAATCAACCTTCGGATGCCATGGCCCGATATGTAGACCAATGTATTGAAGGGGCCCTGGCATTGGATCAGCGTTATATCACCTGGCCATGGATGCCTGCTGAATTTCGAAGCCTGGATAATTTTAAACACCTTGCAAAGAAACTGAATGTTATAGGGGAACAGGTAAGCAAAGCAGGATTAGGGTTTGCCTATCACAACCACGACTTTGAATTTACAGACCACGGCGGCGAAAATGGGTACGAAGTAATTCTTAGGGAAACAGATCCTTCCCTGGTAAAATTGCAACTCGATCTGTATTGGGCTGTTCATTCCTACGAGGGGAGTCCGGCAGATTTAATTAAAATGCAACCGGAACGCTTTGTGATGTGGCATATCAAGGACATGGACAAGGGAACCCGGGATTACAGTGAATTGGGGAACGGCTCCATTGACTATATCAAAATGTTGCAGGAACTGGATCAATCGGGCCTTGAATACTATTTTATTGAACAGGGCGGTAATTACGCGGTAAATTCTATGCAGAGTATTGCGGATAGCGCTGCTTATTTTAAGGAGCATCTTCGGAAATACCTGTAACTGTGCAACTTTAAGTTAATTCTTATGATTTACTATGAAAAGAAAAATAGGCAGGAATATAAAATATCTCGTTATTTAAAGGATTTCCTTATCCGCAGAATAAGCTTCAGGACCGAAGAGCAAATGCAACAATTTGCATTTGAGATGAGGGGCCAGCCGATACGGCTGGCTATAACTTGAGGAATGCCATTGCTCCTTCTGGCTCCTCAACCCCTCCGTCCTTCGCCATTGGCTCAGGCCGCCTCCCTCTGACCAACAAGAGGATTTGAATTTGGTACTTTATTCCTATCATGACCAACTTTAAAGTCCCCCTCCGCTCTTGGCTTCGCCAAGACCACCTCCCCCTGGAAAAGGGGGAGGCGCTAAAAATCCAGTTCCTAAAAATGTTTAGGGTTTCATTTCTTTTTATGCCTGTCCGCCGGCGGGCCGGAACCAAAAGAAATAAAGGGAAAAAACCATCACCCCATAAGAAACCCACTACATATAATGTCTATACAATTAAGTCTTCGTCAGGCCCCAGGGGTTCAGACAGTTTTGTTACATCCAGAAAATCATTGGAAAAAACCTCCTGCATGGGCACGGAGAGAAGATTACCCCTTACTTTTTTCCATTTCTTTACCCCATCACCAAACATGTGTTCCACCAAACCTGGAAATCCCCAATCTGCATTCTTACCCCAATGAAGCGTAAATGGGATATTGTTATTTTTTAAAACCTCTATCATTTTTCTGGAATACTCCTTCAGGCTGATGATTTTTTTATGGTCATCCCACTGTATGCCGTCAATCTCAACCATACAGGTAAAGGGAAATTTGGAAAAAGCCAGGGTGGCCTCTGACTTTTTTATAAAACGCATGGCGAAAATGCCCGGCACAGGATTTTCCCGGGTTAACTTGGCCAATAACTCCAGGGCTTTGGAAGATTGGGTGTGATCTACTCCAAAAGAGCAGGCAAAAGCCTTTCCCTGATAACCGGCATCCCAGAAAATCTCTGACAGTTTTCCAACCGTTGTTTTTTCTTCCTTGGGCAATATGGAAGATTTCAGCATTTTAATCAGTTTGGGGATCGATTTCGGAAGTTTCTGGGCAATCTTTATAAACAGGTAAATGAGATCCAAATACACAAATTCTTTTTGAAAAGGAATTGGGTTGCCAAAATCTGCCTTGTAGTCATCGTAGTATTTTATTTTATAGATAAATTCCACCGGATATTGACTTTCACCGGTGTTGTAGGGATTCATAAATACCTTGTAGTGGAAAGGGCGTACCCCCTTAAAGTCCGCATCGGGAATTTTCGGATCAAAGTTGGTAAAATCCAGGGTGTCCGCGAGCTTGAGGGCTTCGGCCTTATCTATTTTTTTTACATACCTGCGGAGGAGGAACAAGTTTTCCACTTCAATGACCACCCCGTGGATAAAACCCATTGATCCCAGACCGACCAGTGCAGCATTAAAAATCTCATCATCACGAATGATCTTGGCACCCAAGTTCTGAAAATAAGTATCTCTCAATGCCGGCCCGGACTTGCGTTCCAGGTAGACATTATCTTCAGGATTGGGACCTGTAATCAGGTTGAGGCCCACTACATAGTCCTGGACCGAACCCACATCAATAGTGGAACCGTGGACACCGGTGGATATACAACCCGCAATGGTTTGACCGTTACTTGCGCCAGTGGTCTTTAAGGACTTGCCTATTCGCTCCAGGTACAGGGAAATTTCTTTAATCTGATTGCCGCATTGAAATAAAAACAAATTCCCGTGGTCGAAATCCGAATCTTCATGCATTTCCCCCTCAAAAATGGAGAATTTAAGGTTCATAAAGCTGTTGAGATGCATGCGGTCTTCACAATGTGCAATATTGGACATCGACCATTTTGATCCAATCGCCCGGAAACGTTCATGGGTATCTGCCGCCTGTTTGATAAGCTGTTGAATTTCCAGGGCTGCATCCTTGTATTTTTCAAACGGGGAAAGGCCTGATACGTCTTTCTCCAATTTTGTGGTCAGAAAAAATTTTAGGGGAAAGGGGCCGTTTTTATGCAAAGTATTCCACCGCTGTCGTTCTTCAATTGTAGTCGTTGCCATATTACATACTGTTTTCCTTGATGCACACGTATTTTATTTTTACTTGCTTGTGCCTGCCAAATGTAATTGCATTAAGCAGGATACCGCCAAAGGTGCTCCTGTATTCCACTGTGTGCAGGGCGCCTGAAGGACAATCGGAGATGTTAAAATAATGATCACCCGTGGTAAGTTTTCTGGTGACAACCGTGTCCAGGGTATGTACATTATACCCGGCATAGGCATCTTCCCTCTCGGTATCTGCGGGCTCCCATTGCCCGTTTTCAACCTGGAAGCGTACGGAATAACAGGAGGCCAT
>DATGCB010000308.1:0-4272 GCA_035312365.1 Eudoraea sp.
TAATCACCGGGATTAAAGCCGGGGATCAATTGATCAAAGAAGGGGCAAGAACAGTAAAAGAAGGTCAGAGTGTACAAATCATAAACAATCAAACGGATGAGTAGGCAGAAAAAAAACGCAAACAAAGAATTTCGGTTATCGTCCTGGGCCATTGACAACCCATCGGTGATTTTTGTGATGATCGGTCTGTTTTTATGGATTGGGCTTAAATCTTATTTTGCGATGCCCAGGGAGGACTTCCCGGAGATTGTTGAAACTAAAATATACATCAGTACACCATATCCCGGTAATACGGCGGAGGACGTTGAGCGCCTGATCACCGATCCGCTGGAGGACAGAATAAAGAATGTGAGCAATGTCGTTGAAGTTACTTCCACCTCACAGGAGGATTATTCCATCATTACGGTAGAATTTGATGAGGACATAACAGTTGAACAGGCAAAACAAAAAGTGAAAGATGAGGTAGACGGCGAAAAAGCCAGCGAAGATTGGCCAACCTTTAACAATGCGAAGGTGGAACCGAATGTCTTTGATTTGAATCTGGCCGAATCGTTTCCTATCATGAACATCAACTTTACGGGCGACTATCCGGTAGAGAAGTTAAAGGAATTTGCAGAATACCTGCAGGATGAGATCGAGGATTTACCCGAAATCAAGGAGGTCAATATTCGAGGGGCTCAGGAAAAAGAAGTTGAGGTAGCAGTGGATATCTATAAAATGATGGCTGCCAAGGTAAGTTTCCAGGATGTTATCAACGCCATCAGCAATGGCAATACGACCATGTCTGCAGGCAATATCAAAACCAGCGAACAACGACGTACTATTCGCGTACTGGGGGAAATTGAAAAACCGGAGGAGCTGAATGATTTTGTGGTCAAGTCTGAGAACGGTGCAGTATATCTTAAAGATATTGCAACCGTTTCATTCGATGAAGAAGAAAAAACCACCTATGCCAGGGAGTTTGGCGAGAGTGTTGTCATGCTCGATATTAAGAAGCGATCCGGTAAAAACACCATTGAGGCCACCACAAAAATCAGGGAGATTGTTAAGAAAAACGAGGAAAACTATTATCCGGCCGATTTGAATATTTCGATTGCCAATGATTCTTCTGGAAGAACATTGAACCAGGTGGACGACCTTGTAAACAATATCATCTTCGGGATCATCCTTGTAGTGACGGTCCTCATGTTCTTTCTGGGCTTCCGAAATGCTCTTTTTGTCGGTTTTGCGATCCCGATGTCCATGTTCATGTCATTTATGATACTTCATAATCTGGGATATACCCTTAATACTATGATCCTTTTTGGAATGATCATGGGGCTCGGAATGATGGTGGATAACGGGATTGTGGTCGTGGAAAATGTCTATCGGCTTATGAGTGAGGGGATGTCCCGTACCGAGGCCGCAAAAAAAGGGATTGGTGAAATAGCTTATCCCATCATCATATCTACGGTGACAACGGTTGCCGCATTTGTGCCTTTGGGACTTTGGCCGGGGATCTTCGGGCAGTTTATGATCTTTTTCCCAATAACCCTGTCGGTGGTGCTGGGATCCTCGCTATTCGTTGCCATATTTATGAACTCCATGCTGGTATCTCAATTTATGGAAGTTGGAGACAAAATATTGCGATTAAAACAACTCATCCGGATCAGTGTCATTCTGGGCGGTTTCGGACTCTTTATCATCATCTTTGGAGGCCCTATGAGAGGCCTTGGAACCGTAATGATACTAACAGCGGTCATGTTCTGGGTCTATAAGTATGCCCTAAAGCAATGGGCCTTAAATTTCCAGAAAAATACCATGGCCCGTTTTGAAAATTGGTATGAGCGAAGGATAACGCATGCCCTCAAGGGCAGAAATGTATATTGGTATTTTGGGATGACCTTTTTACTGCTGATCGGGACATTTGTGCTCTTTGGGCTATCGATCGGTGCCGGGAGGACCAAAATCGAATTTTTTCCGGACAATACGCCGAACGAGATATATGCATACATAGAATACCCACAGGGCACATCTATTGAGAAAACCAATGAACTGACGAAAGCCATTGAAAAAAGGGTGTATGCCATTGCCAATCAGCCTAAATATACACGGGGAGATTACAACTACCTCGTGGAATCGGCTGTGTCACAGGTGGGTGAAGGTGCAGGAAACCCTCAAACAGACGGTGGTTCGGCAGCAGAAATGCCGCATCGGGGAAAGGTTACGGTGTCCATGAGGGAGTACAAATACCGGGACGGAAGAGATACGGAAGAATTGCGAAGGGAGATTCAGGATGATCTGACGGGTATATATCCGGGCGTTGCCATCTCTGTGGAAAAGGATGCAAATGGCCCGCCTGCCGGGTATGCTATCAGCGTTGAAATAGAAGGGAAAGATTACGACGAGCTGATCAACACAGCGGAAGATATACGCAATTTTCTCAATACGAAGAACATCGAAGGTGTTGAAGAGTTGAAGATTGATGTAAACAAGAGCAAACCCTCTTTGCAGGTGGTTGTAGACCGGGAAAAAGCAGGAGAATTAGGGGTAGCTGTGGGGCAGGTAGGACAACAATTAAGGCGATCCCTATTTGGGGAAAAGGCAGGTGTCTACAAGGTAGGAGGCGAAGATTATGATATCAATATCCGCTTTCGGGAAGACATTCGTTTTGATAAAAATGCCCTCTTTAATCAAAATATCATATTCCGGGACCAGGCTTCCGGGAAGATCAAGGAAGTTCCAGTATCCACGGTAGCTACCCAACGTAATTCTTCGGGATTCAGCGCAATAAAACACCGGGGCGGGGAAAGGGTGGTCACGGTTTACTCGGGGTTGAGGCCAGGGGGCAACGCCGCTGAAATTGTCAATCAGATTCAGGAGGAAATGAAAAGTTTTCAAGGGCTTCCACCGGATATTAAAATTGACTATACGGGCGAAATTGAAGAGCAGAACAAACAGCAGCAATTTCTGGTAGGCGCTTTCTTTTCGGGCCTCGGATTGATCATGCTTATATTAGTATTCCAATTCGGTGGTATTTCCAAACCATTGATCATCATGATCGCCATCTTCCTGAGTTTTATAGGGGTCTTTGGAGGGTTAATGCTTACAGGCTGGCCATTTGTGATCATGATGACCATGATGGGTATCATTTCGCTCGCCGGGATCGTAGTAAATAACGGCGTAGTGCTTCTGGATTATACCCAGATCCTGATCGACAGGAAAAAGGTGGAGTTGAATATGGACGACAAAGATCTGCTCAATATGGAACAGGTTACGGAAATCATTACCAGAGGAGGGAAGGCAAGGTTACGACCCGTGCTCCTTACTGCTATTACCACCGTATTAGGATTGATTCCGTTGGCCATCGGCCTGAATATTGACTTTTTCTCACTTTTTTCCCAGTTCGATCCCAAAATTTATATCGGGGGAGATAACGTCATCTTCTGGGGGCCATTGGCATGTACCGTCATCTTTGGACTCATCGTGGCCACCTTCCTAACACTGATCATTGTCCCCGTATTATTTAATATTGTATACAGGATGAAGGTCTGGTTACGAAGCAAAAGAACGAAAGCCACTCCAAAAAAGGAAGAACTGGAATTGGCGGCATAAAACGAACAAGGGTGTCTAAGTTGCTTTAGACACCCTTTTTTTCGAAAAATAAATTTCCACTTATTGATTTTCGTTTTGTGGAATCGGGAATTGGGTTACGGAATTGTCACCAGGCCTGTCAATTACCAATGCATCCAGCCTGTCAAATCTTCGGAGGTCTATCCAGCGGTGACCTTCTGCAAACAAGGAGTACCGTCGTTCATAGAGAATCCTGTCCACATCCACGGTTCCGGGGGCAACATCAGGCAGCCCGGCTGCATTTCGAACGATATTAATGGCCGTTTCGGCTTCACCAGGATTAGAGGTCATATTGGCTTCGGCATATAGTAATATCAGCTCCTCATTTCTTATCATACCTACAGGGTCCACGCTCGATTGATAAATATAAACATCATGCGTTCCCGGAGTTAAACCGGCTATATTCAATTCTGAATCCCGTAAGACCGCTTTGTCAACCCTTGTATCCCCTGCTTCAGCTGAATTAATAAAATCAGGATGCGCAATCCTCGCATTTGCAGCCGTGGAGTTCAATGCAAAAAATAATTGGTTCAGCGCATCCGATCCGGCCGCTGAAAACTGGTAATAGGCGCCGGCATACAAATCGCCGTTAAAATCCATAAAAGAATCTGCCAGGGCACTTAACACAAGAGCGTCATTCCCCTGATAGGCCGCCGCCCT
>DATGCB010000309.1:0-7905 GCA_035312365.1 Eudoraea sp.
TGGTTTATAGACCACACGAAGTGGAGCGCCACCAATAGTGAGATAGTTAATATAAACCACAACTTGCCCATCTTTATGCGGATCGCTACCGGGAATTTCAAGAGATTGAAAAGCCGTTGCAAATATCGGACTGAGTGTTCCGGGTGGATACATCGCGACAATGGCCGGGTGGTCTGCCAGTATACGTATCATAACCAGATTCGTCAATTTATTTTGAATTAGACGAATTCGCGCCAAAGTGACACGTGGCGGAATTAAAAGGCCAGTAGCATTTTCCAGACTTCTAACCATAGAATCAAGACCAACCACACCTTGAACATTTAAAGCATTGAATATATTTCTTATTTGTATACCTTCAATCACATTTAGGCGAGTTAAAGGAAGCAAAGTATTGCTGACCGTATCTAGTATGCGTCGAGCACCAAATAGTTTCCAATTTGGTCTAACTACCTGAAACGTTGTACCTGGGATAGTACCCAATACTTGGTAAGTTGCACCTCCAACTACAACGGAAACAAGTTGTGAAGTTTGATTTAAGGATCGTGAGACACACATGGAATGTTTTTTTTGGATAGGAGATTCAAATGTGTCATTTAGACTAAAGTGTAACTGCAAAGCCCTTACTCCCATCACATCAGCTTCCCTCTCCAAACGCACATCATCATTAATATGTACATCGCCCTTCATCTGAAAGGTGGGCTTTACACGACCCTGCTTTTGCTGTACCACATGCCAGGCCTCGTGGGACAGGTGTTTTTCCTGGCCCGGAGCCAAATGGATATCAGTGCCCTGGGCATATGCATGGGCGTTGAGTTGTGCAGGCTGGCTGGAGTTGTAATGTACCCTGACATCATCCATGGCATAACCGGAAAGCTTTTCAATTCCGCTTTTAAGAGTATCCGGGAGGCCGGTATTGTTCTCCCCTTTTTGAAGGGGAACTGCCTTCATTTGTAATGCCTCTTCCTCCAGGCTCTTTCGCTGCCTTGCTTTGAATTTTGCCTGCAGTAACTCCTCTTCCTCCGGAATCTCCATTCGCTGAAGGGTCTGTTGCTCCTGCTCGGTTATCGTCTTATTTTTATCTCCGCAACATTTTAACTGGGTGGGCATAAATTTTGTCTGGAGCAATTCTTCTTCTTCCAGTTCTTGTCTTTGAACAGCTTTGAATTTTGCCTGCAGAAGTTCCTCTTCTTCCTCTAATTCATGTCTTTGGAAAACACTGAATTTACCCTGAAGGAGTTCTTCTTCCTCCGGCCTCTCTTTTCTCTGAAGGGTTTGGGAGTTGTATGCGGTGATGATGGATTTAAATTGCGCTAACACACCAGCCTCCGGCCCCTTATTGGCCTTGGCCCTCAGTTTCCGCTGCACAAGGGTTCCCGGCCGGTTGTCGGCCATGTGAACAGAAGAAGGGGGGGTGTCTTTCGTACTGGAACGCTCCCTGACAGGAACCCTGCTTTCATCTGATGAAGGTGTAAAGCATTTGCCCATGTTGGAAGAAACGTGGGTTGAGATCACTTGCTTTCATTAGTGGTGAAATCCCCACGATTTGATTTAAATATACAAAAAGTGAGGACATACTGTATATCTTGCTTACTATTTTTGAAAACTTTTATTTCCCTTTTAATAATCAAAGTCCGACAAATTTTCCATATCTTTCCCATACATCTCCCCGTTTAGAATCAATTAACTCATTTTTCTCAACTCTTAAAAACGTATGAATTCGGTTTCGGAATCAACGCTTTGGTGGCTATCCAGAATCCTTTCATTGGCAGCTATCCTTGTTATTGTCTTCGAATGGCCCGGATTAATTGGGCAGGATGCCACAGGCATCAAAATCACTGATTCTGCAGAAATCGAGATTAAAGATGAAAAATTGAGAAAAGAGGTCATTGTTGAGAACAATAAAATGTTACGGTCATATTTGAACAAATGGACGGGTAAGGATCGTTTAAAAGCCGACTCCGCTTATCGGGTTCCTACGGGGTTCTTTATCCAGTCTTTATCTTTTCAATCCTCCAATGAAGTGAATTTTACGGGCCATATCTGGCAGAAAATCAGCAAAGATTTCCCCGATTATATCGATACGGGATTTGATTTTCCGGAACAGGTAAATTCTTCGGGTACAGAGATCAGGGAGCTGTATTGCGATGAAGTAAACGATACCCTTTTAAAGGGCTGGTATTTTGATGTGACCGTCCGGCAGGTGTTCGACTATTCCAAATACCCTTTCGATTCCATTACGGCCTGGTTACGGCTCTGGCCCAGGGATTTTAACTATGACGACGAAATTCTTCTGGTCCCTGATTTTGATGCCTATGACATGACCAAACCTACCTTTGGGCTGGATGCAGATATTGTGAATACAGAATGGAATATTGACAAAACTTTCTTCAGCTACCATGAAAACGAATACAACACAAATTTTGGGTATACCGGGTATCCCGTTGATGACACCTACAGGGAATTTTATATCAATTTGGGCCTGAAAAGGAATATGATTGATGCCATTATCCTTAATTTGATTCCATTGTTCATAGTGGCGCTTCTGCTATTCGCCCAGGTGATGACCGTAACGGGTAAGAAGAACCTGTCAGACAAGTTTGGGTTTAATACAAGCGGAGCAATCGCAACCTGTTCCGCCTTGTTTTTTATCGTATTATTGGCCCATATCCAGGTCAGGCAACAATTCCTCAATTCACCGTTGGTATATATCGAATATTTTTATTTGATTATGTATCTCTTTATTTTATTAACAGCCCTCAACGCGTATAGCTTTTCAATCGGAGAACAAAAGACGTTTAATTTTATGTTCTTCAGGGATAACCTGATTCCTAAACTGGCCTTTTGGCCCTTGTTGTTATGGATGATGGCTTTGGCCACCATTATCGTACTTTAGAAACGCTGAAACGTGGGCAGTTATTAAATAACCACAGAATATCCAAACTTCCTTTAAGGTCAGCCTCAAATCAAAGGCTTCCAATGTCATCGCTTTATTTGTCGTACCACAGCGCAGTGTTCAATTGTATACCATCGGAGATTGAGGTAAGTGCTGTATAATATCCAGAAAAATCGTCCCCTATGTAAATGAATTTTTTATAATGGGCCCGTTAAAAAATACTATCCCTTTCGCTACCTTTAAACTTTTAAAGCTTTAAATGAAAAAAAAATACTGGTACGCTCTCGCCATCATCATCCTAACACCCTTGCTGATGCTGGTGGTAAGCAATTTTGCCATTAAAATTGCGGTTTATGGCAAGACCTATTCCGATATCCAGGCCATTCCCAAAAATAAAGTGGGCCTGGTTTTGGGGACGTCTAAAAAAATATCGAACGGGCAACCCAACCCATATTACGCCTACAGGATCAATGCCACCATTCAATTATTCCAATCAGGGAAGATTGATTTCGTTTTGGTCAGTGGTGACAATGGCAGCATGTATTACAATGAGCCCTCTACCTTTAAAAAGGACCTCGTAAAGGGGGGTATCCCGGAAGACAAAATTTTCCTGGATTATGCGGGCTTCCGTACCCTGGATTCCATGGTGCGCGCCAGGGAGATTTTCGGGCTCGACAGCGTTACAGTCATCTCTCAAAAATTCCATAATGAACGCGCCATTTACATCGCTCGGAACAAAGGATTAAAGGCGATTGGATTTAACGCCAGGGATATCACAGGGCAGCAGGGTCGCAGAGTACACTTCCGGGAATACTTTGCCCGCGTAAAAATGTTTGTCGACCTCATGTTAAATACCCAGCCCAAATACTTTGGGGAGCAGGTGGAGATAAAATAATCCCTTTCCTTTGATCCATCGTGTTTTGGTCCGTGTACACCTTTTCTTTTCCAAAGCAAAAGAGCATCAAAAGGATCCCTTGCCCGAAGAATATCCGAAAGGGGGTCGCCCCTGATAACAGGGCATTAACCCGCCGGACCGGTGGCAATTCAATTTTTAGTGAAACTGGATTTGTTTGTAAGGCGCTGCTCCATAGTCTTAATTAAATATCCTATTTTAGTCGGGATTATCCAACCAAGTATGTCGCAACTGAAAACGCTACTTAAAAACCTGGGGCCCGGGCTGTTGTTCGCCAGTATGGCCATTGGAACATCACATTTGGTACTATCCACAAAGGCAGGAGCTCAATACGGATGGATCATGGTCATCCCTATTGTCCTGGCCAACGTCTTTAAGTATCCCTTTTTTGAGTTTGGGATCCGCTATACGAATGTCACCGGTAAAAGCCTTATTGAAGGATACCTCAACCGGGGAAAGGGCTGGTTGTGGTTGTATGCCTTTATTACCCTGGTGACCACTTTTACCATACTGGCCGCCCTGTATTCGGTAACTGCCGGCCTCTTCATTAATCTGTTCGGAATCGGCGGTATTTCTGAAAGTTTCGTAGCCCTGGGACTCTTTGTTTTTATCAGCGCAATTCTCATTATAGGGCGCTACCGGTTTTTAGAGACCTCCCTGAAATTTGTGGTGACTATCTTGTTTACCGCCCTATTAATTACCACCGCGCTTGTCATTTTCAAGGGACAGGTTCCCGAGGCAGCAAATTTTGAGCCTCCTGAAATTTTTAATGAGCTCGGCATATTATTTCTTATTAGTCTTATTGGGTGGATGCCCACCGCAGTAGAGGCAAGTAGCTGGCTGAGCCTTTGGAGCATTGAGAAATATAAAACGGGAGGATCCAGGCCTTCCCTCAGGGAGGCACTGCAGGAGTTTAACTCGGGTTATCTTATGACGGCCCTGCTGGCCATTTTCTTTTTGATCATCGGATGGATGACCCTCTATGGCACCAATACGGAACTTAGCGGCAAAGCAACCATATTTGCGGATCAGGTAGTAAAATTATTTACAACACACATTGGGTCCTGGGCCTATATCTTTATTGCAATATCTGCCTTTGCCACTATGTTCAGCACATGTATGACGGCCCACGATGCCATTGCCAGGGTAAGTTTGGATATTCTTGGCCTCTTAACTCCAAAAAGCAAACACTTTGCCGGACGGAGGCATTATGCCGCCGGGGTCCTTGTTCTGGCACTGGTAAATTATCTGGTCCTTGCAGCATTCGGTGCCAATATGGGGTTGCTCGTAGCCCTGGCCACTTTTATTTCCTTTGTACTCGCGCCAGTGGTCGGATATATGAACCTGATCAATGTCACGAGCAATGATCTTCCCAAAGCGCATCAACCCGGGAAAGGACTGCAATGGCTGACCTATACCAGCATATTATTCCTTTCGCTGTTTGCAGGGTACTATTGCTGGTTGGTGTTGTTTTAGGTCAGGGTTCGATGCCCTATATCAGGGACGATATAATGGCCTGATCGGGAATGTGATAATTTGGTCATTCAGTCGGGAATAATCCATTGCACCATAACCGCTCACCTAATCCTGCTTACTATTTACTCCTCTATGATTTCGGCTTACTCTATCCCGGTACTAGAGTGAATTATCCATTATTTCCTTAACCACCTCCGGATTGAGCAGGGTGCTGATATCTCCAAGGTCCCTGGTATCCTTACCCGCAATTTTCCGCAGAATCCTTCGCATGATCTTGCCACTTCTGGTTTTCGGGAGTCCGGGCACAAATTGAATTTTATCCAGCTTGGCAATAGGTCCGATCTGCTCTGTGATCTGCTGATTGATCTCCTTCCTCAGATTATCCCGGTCCCTGGTCTCCCCAACATCTTTTAAAATCACAAAACCATAAAGCGCATTCCCTTTTACATCATGTGGAAAACCGACAATGGCCGATTCCGCAACCGCAGGATGTTCATTAATGGCGTCCTCAATGGGTGCCGTCCCCAGATTATGGCCCGATACAATAATGACGTCATCCACTCTTCCGGTGATCCTGTAATAGCCAACGGCATCCCTGAGAGCGCCGTCACCCGTAAAATATTTGTTCTCAAAAGCCTTAAAATACGTATCCCGGTATCTGTCGTGATCCCCCCAGATAGTTCGTGCTATAGCAGGCCACGGGAATTTAATACAGAGGCGGCCACTCACCTGATTTCCCCTGATCTCCTTCCCCTCAGCATCCACCAGGGCCGGCTGAATTCCAATAAAAGGCAATGTTGCGTAGGTGGGCGTGGTAGGCGTTACATACGGGATCGGCGAGATCATTATTCCCCCGGTTTCCGTCTGCCACCAGGTGTCTACAATGGGGCTTTTCCCCTTCCCGATATTGTTATTATACCAGTGCCAGGCCTCTTCATTGATAGGTTCTCCCACCGTACCCAAGACCTTCAGGGAAGACAAATCGTGTTTTTCCACGGGTGCCAGGCCCTCTTTGGCCAGAGCCCGGATAGCGGTGGGAGCCGTATAAAATTGATTTACTTTATGCCGGTCTACTACCTCCCAAAAGCGACCATAATCCGGGTACGAAGGGACCCCTTCAAACATCACGGTGGTAGCGCCGTTGGCCAAAGGCCCGTATACTATGTAAGAGTGACCGGTTATCCAGCCAATATCTGCAGTACACCAGTATACATCTTCCTCCTTGTATTGGAAAATATTCTTGAAGGTATAGGAGACGTACACCATGTACCCCCCACAAGTGTGGACCATGCCCTTGGGCTTACCGGTAGAACCGGATGTATATAATATAAACAGCGGATCCTCAGCTTCCATAATTTCAGCCACACAATCGGCATAGGCCTTATATAACAGGGGTTCCAGCCAATGATCCCTGCCATCGGCCATATTGATTTTAGCTCCCGTTCGTTTGGTGACCAACACGGTGGAAACGCCAGGGCATTCTTCCAAAGCGACATCCACTATTCCCTTGAGATCAATCGTTTTATTCCCCCTGAAGGAGCCATCTGACGTAAGGACCAGCTTACAGTCGCAATCATTGATCCTCGTGGCAAGTGCACTGGACGAAAAACCGGCAAAGACTACCGAATGTATCGCCCCAATCCTGGCGCACGCCAAAAGCGCCACTGCCAGTTCGGGAATCATCGGTAGGTAGATACAAACCCGGTCTCCGCGTTCAATTCCGAATTCCTTCAGCACATTGGCCATTTTGCAGACTTTCTCATGCAATTGCCTGTAGGTGATGTGCTGAACCTCTTCCTTGGGGTCATTGGGCTCAAAAATAATGGCGGTTTTATTCCCCCGTGTCGGAAGGTGCCTGTCCAGGCAATTTTCTGTAATATTTAACTGGGCTCCCTCGAACCATTTTACTTCGGGCTTGTTAAAATCCCAACGCAGAACCTGCTCCCATTTTTTTCGCCATACGAAATGTTCTTCGGCAATTTCCTCCCAAAATCCCTCAGGATCGCGGACCGATTTGCGATATACCTGAAAATATTCCTCCAAATGTTTAATGTGATAATTACTCATGCTGCAACTCCTTTAATATTATAAGTTTCCAACTTCATAGACAACCCACACTGATCGCCGTAAGATTTTTTTAGTGCATGCTGGCATCACCAGCCCCATGTGGGATTCTGATATTTTCCACAATTTCCTGAACATCCTCCGGCGGATCCGCGGTAAACCTTGAAACGACAATGGAAACCATAAAGTTAAGCAACATGGCAACCGTTCCAAAACCTTCAGGTGAAATTCCCATCCACCACTCTTCCTGTGTCCCGCCACCGAACATGTCGAACTTAAACTTCAACATATAAAACAGCATGGCCAGGATACCCACGACCATACCGGCTATGGCGCCTTCCTTGTTCATTTTTTTGTAAAAAATACCCATGATTATTGCCGGAAAAAATGAAGCTGCGGCCAGCCCAAAGGCCAGGGCCACCGTAGCGGCCACAAAATCCGGTGGGTGAATGCCAAAATATCCGGCGATACAAACGGCAACTACTGCAGATAATCGTGCGGCGATCAATTCTGCCTGATCGGAAATATCAGGCCTTATCTGCTTCTTAATGAGATCATG
>DATGCB010000310.1:0-6991 GCA_035312365.1 Eudoraea sp.
TCGGCGTAAAGGTATGTCCGTGGGACGCCAAAAACTTACCGCCGTCAAACCAGTCCGTCCCACCCCGGAAGGGCAACATCGCCTCGTCCGCAGCAATTAGTTGTAAGCCGTAGTAGTTCGTATGCCTCCAGACCCAGGAAACATACCCATAGGCCGGGGCTATCGCCCCACTAATAATTTCTGCCTGGCCACCGAACTCGGATTCATCGAGTCTTTCTTCCTGTAAATCGGTACAATTCCAACTTAACAGGGAGCCTATTGTCAGTGCTACAATTAAAATTTTATTCTTCATTTTTGACACAATTTTTTGATTAAAATGATACGTTTAATCCCAATAACAATGTTCTTGGGGATGGATATGTAAATCGGTCAATACCGAATGTTTGAATACCATCTGTTTCACTACCGGTGTTTACCTCGGGATCGAATCCTGAATAATCCGTGATCACAAACAGGTTTTGCCCCGTAACCGTAAATCGGATATTGCTTACCCAATCTCCTAACCCGGCTATTTGCGGATCCAGATTATACCCCAGAGTAGCATTGTTCAATCGAAGGTAACTTCCATCTTCCAGATACCTGGTGGAAACCTCGTTGGAGTTGCTGAGCTCTTCATTAGGGAACTCAGCGGCAAAACCGGTCGTATTGAGACTTCGGCTAAGTTGACCCCTTGTAAACAATGACATGGCCGTATGATTATAAATCTTATTGCCCGAGACACCATTAAAATTAAAGCCCAAATCAAAATCTTTGTAATTGAACTTTAAATAAAATGCATAGATAATATCGGGTAATGCGCTGCCCACTACAATCCTGTCATTGTCTAAAGATTCACCATCAGGAACAACGTCCCTGAATTGGTTGAGCCCATCCGCACCTATTCCTAAAAATTCTTTCATATAGAACGCGCCTATCGGTTCATTATTGATGTAACCATTGATGGTGGCGCCTGTTTGTCCGGCTCCCTGGGCTGCACCCGTTGTAATGACCTCAAATTGAGAGTCTACCACTTTATTGTCCGTATACGATATGTTTCCACCAATATTATAGGTGAAATCCTCACTGAAAGTACCTCTGTAATCCAGCGCAAATTCAACGCCCGCATTTTTGATTTCCATATCCGGTATATTGGTCCAGAACTTTTCTGTAGGTTGTATGGGATCAATTCTATTTGCAAATAATACCACGTCAGTGACCACCTTATTAAAGTAGTCCAGTGTACCCGTTATCCTGTTGCCAAACATACCAAAGTCTACCCCGACATTCGCCTGAGTTGAAACCTCCCATTTAAGGTCTGGAAAAGCGGTACGCGCGGCAATCGTCCCGAAGGGATAATCATCTAACGTATTGGCGCCCGGATCCAGGGGATAGGTGTCATTATCCACCTTTGAATCAAGGAAACTCGCTAAACTTACCTTTGGGTCTATACCATCCTGATTCCCGGTCTGGCCCCAGCTTGCACGCAACTTCAGGTTGTTGAAAACAGAATTCTCAGGCATGAAGTCTTCCCTGCTGATATTCCATCCCAGAGCTACGGAAGGGAAATACCCGTACTTGTTGTTTTCACCAAACTTGGAGGAACCATCGGCACGCATTGTTGCCGTTAACAAATACTTGTCTTTATACCCGTAATTCACCCTGCCAAAGAACGATTGTTGTTCATTTTTAAATGCAATGGAGTTTAATGTGGTTGGAAGTACTTCGGTACTGATCTGATCCTGATACCTTGGTTCTATCCCGTTGTTGGCAAATCCATCCAACTCAAGCACCTTTTGTTCAAACATCGTTTCCTGATAGGAATGACCTGCCAGAACGGTTACATTGTGATCCCCCTGATTATAGTTGTACGTTAAAGTATTTTCGATCAGGGTATTGCTGTTTATAGTTGAAATAGTGTTTAAAAAACCGTTTTCCAAACCTTCCAACAGCGAGTAAGGTATTTGTTGTTGATCACGATTGGTGGAAACATAATCCACCCCAAGATTCAATCTATACGTCAGCCCTTTAACTATTTCAACGGAAGGTAAAATATTGGCCAGGATACGATTGCTGACGGCTTCATCCGTATAAATACGATTACGGGTGAGCGGATTTAACCGTTCATCTAAAAAAGTAGGGTCTCCATTGGTGTATAGTGGGATTGTGGGATTCAATTGCAATATGTCCACTACGGTTGCTCCTGCATCCGGCCTTTCGTTGAGTGTCCGGGAAGCAGTTAGGTTAAAATCTACATTAAAACGCCCTTTCAGCGCTTTTTGGGTCAGGTTTACCCGGCCCGAATATCGTTTTAACGTACTGTTGTCGAATGTACCTTCCTGATCGTCCAACCCCGCAGAGACAAAATAAGAAAACTTATCGGTGGCACCCCCGCTCATGGAAAAATTGACATTATTGGAAATACCTGTTTGGGTAAGTTCATCCTGCCAATCCGTATTCCCGCCACCATCAAACAACAAACCACCTACCGAAACCACCTGATCTCTAAATTCAGCGGCACCGAATACATCCATGGGGTTTGCAACGGTGGAAAATGCAGTAGACACTGAGAGATTCATTTCTGTCTTGCCGGCCTGTCCTCTTTTGGTGGTAATAACAATCACCCCATTGGCCGCCCGTGCCCCATAGATCGCTGCCGACGAGGCATCTTTTAATACGTCGATCGAGGCAATATCCTGCGGATTAATAAAGTTTAGTGGATTTGATGCAACCCCTATACTGGAGTTGTCTATGACAAAACCATCGACCACGAACAGGGGTGTTGTCCCGGATCGCAAACTGCCCACACCACGAATAATGATGTTTTGGGAAGCACCGGGCTCTCCACTTACCGAAGTAACATTAACCCCCGCCAATTTACCCTGCAGAAGTTGGCCTGGGTTCGTAACCACCCCCTGATTGAAACTTTCACTCTTCAAAGAAGCTATCGCGCCTGTTACATCCGACTTTTTCTGAGTACCGTAACCTACCACAACAACGTCCTCCAACTGTGTCGCGTCTTCGGCCAACTGAACCGAAAGCGAAGTACGTCCCTGAACAGCAATTTCCTGGGTAGTGTAACCCAGATACGAAATTTCCAGCGTCGCATTATCTGCAACGTTAATGGTAAAATCACCACTAAAGTCCGTCGTTGTACCATTCGTGGTTCCTTTTTCCAAAACTGTCGCCCCGGGCAAAGGGACATTCTGTTCGTCAGTAACCTTACCGGTTACAGTTGTCTGTGCCCATGAAATTGATGCAATTCCGAGCAAGAAAATCGTCATCAATAAGTTAATTTTCTTCATTACTGGCTGTTTAAATTAGTTAATTTGCTATCCAAATAACAATAAAAAAATGATGTTCGGAATAAATTGCTGCCAAAAGTCTATGCAAAGGTTTGCATTGATTTACATGCACATAAACCTAACTTAAACATAAAAAAACACCTTATTCGAATATCCTTTTAAGGCAATTTTCAAGAGGTAAAGTGGAGCGTTAATCACCTGTTTTTCGTGTGACGGCTTAAGGAGAAAAATGAGGGCAAATCCCGTTTTAATTAGTCAGAAACAGCAGATGGGCCGGAATGATCTGTTTTGGAACCCCGGGACCCTTGTAAAAGGTATCGAGCCATGCTCCACCCCCCTGGTTGTGATAGTCCACCATAATTTGATGCATTCCTTCCTGCAGGGTAATGCTCCCTGCACGCTCTATGGTCCCATGGCCGCCATCATTATCAACTACAAGTGTCCCATCGATGTATAACTTACTTCCATCATCCGAATTAAGATAAAAACGATATTCCCCGGCAGTTTCAATTTTTAATGCGGCCTGGAATCGTATCCCGAATTGATGGCCCCTTTGATTGATATCGTCGATCCTGAATTCGTACTTTGTACCCTCATCCCGGACCTTAAGATTCTCAAAAACGGGCAGATATTTCCAATCCTTACCCTCAAAATATGCATAATGCACCCCGTTTCTGGTGTTGCCCGGAACCACCCTGAAATATGCGGCAGACACATTGCTCTCCTGCTGATTCCCCAAAAATGCCTTCGCCAATACCACGGCGCTCCGGTTCAATTGAAAAGGCTTTGAATACAGTTCCGAATTTCTGTCGGGTATTGAGCCGTTTGTGGTATACCTGATTTCCGCATGGTCCCTGGCCTCTATTTTTACGGTGGGGAATTCATCGACATACAATCCGCCGGAGGGATCATAAAGATTTGGCCTGGGAAAGATCAC
The DNA here is from genome assembly GCA_035312365.1 of Eudoraea sp. GTDB lineage: Bacteria > Bacteroidota > Bacteroidia > Flavobacteriales > Flavobacteriaceae > JAFMPW01. The sequence goes on from DATGCB010000310.1 coordinate 4,219, forward strand.
CGGAGATGCCATCAGCACTTTTTGATTGCCTAAATCAGGTTCCGGAAATCCTTCGAAGGCACTTTTTAGGGGTTTTCCGATCCACGAGTACGGTTGCTTCACCCCCAACAGAAATGCAACGGTTGCTGCATTGTCATAGGTATAGACCGTGTTTTTTATCAAATACTCCTTCTTTATTCCCTTGCCGTATAACAAGAAAGGTATTTCTATTTCGTCCAGGGTCTCCCCGCCATGGCCATAACCGATACCTCCGTGATCTGCAGAAATAATGAAAGTGGTCTTATCAAAGATACCTGCGTCTTTAGTAGCTTTTATAACCTGTCCAATCTGCCTGTCCACTCCGGCAACAGCATCGTAATAATAAGGGGTCTTGTGGCCTTTTTCATGGCCCACATGGTCAACATTGTCAAAATGGATAAACAGGAAATCGGGTTTCCTTTCCCTTATATAGGACGTTGCCGTTTCCATCGTCTCCTCATCCCCTTCCGGTGAGCTATTATGACTCAAAGCACTGCCTTCTATGAGCCTTCCAAATCCGCTCCATGAATAAACGGCCCCCATTTCAATATCCGGGAGCTGCTCACGGGCCACGCCAAAAATAGTGGGAAATATGGGCTCCGTCCCTGTGCGTACGGGAGGTATGTTAAAGTCATCCCGTTCCCACTCATTGGAGGTTACCCCATGTTGGGCCGGACCCACCCCTGAAACCATGGACGCCCAATTGGTACTGCTACTCGTTGGCAAAACGCCCCTGGCATTCAGGGTGTAGGCTCCATTTTTCATTATTTCATCCAAGACGGGCGTACGGGCATTCACAATTCCGTCAGGGCTCATGGCATCCACGCCAATAACTATAACATGTCTGGCATCCGGGATTTCAGAATTATTTGTCTCTACATTTCTGCAGGCCGGTATCAAGGGCAATAATCCAAGCAGCATTGAGGAAACCCGTAATATTTTGATCACTTCCATTGTTCAATTTGTTAACGGTCCTGTAAATTTCTCCACAACACTATTACACCGACGTACATAAAATACGCTGCAGTTCATTGCGGTCTGAACGAAGTCCGTAGGAATAAAAGGAGCATGGGATTAAATTAGATATAAAATGCCAGATCACATTTTAAATTCAGGTGTTTGACCGTGCAAAGGTTTGCATGGCCTTTACACCGGTAATCATCTATAGTACTCTTATATTCGCAGGGACGTGCTGACTTAATGTCGCGATGTACTTTTTCTTTAGATTTACATAAAGTTTTACCATTTACCGGATCACTATGCTCAAAAAACACTTTCTCCTGTCCCTTGTTTTGTGCATGCTCGTCCTATTCGTTCGGGCGCAGGAATATAAAATTCATTCGCACAACGACTACATGCAGCCTGTTCCTTTCTGGAGTGCCCTGGCAAATGGACTCCATTCCATTGAAGTAGATATATTTTTAAAGAACGATACCTTGTACGCAACCCATGGGGAGCTGGAAATAATCCAGGGTCGAACCATCGAAAATTTGTATTTGCAACCTATCCAAAAGGCTTTATCCCTGCAATTGGGAGAGCAGCGTAAATTACAGTTGCTGGTGGATATTAAGTCGGATTCCCAGGCAACACTGAACCATTTGATTTCAGTTTTGGATCAATATCCGGACGTCATTCAAAATGAGAATATATCCATCGTTATATCCGGGAACAGGCCCGAGCAGGACCAGTATTTGAACTATCCCCAATATATTAAATTCGACTATCAAAGTCTGGAAACTCCGGCTAATGAAAAAATCTGGGATAAAATTGCGCTGATCAGCCTGAATTTTACATCCTTTTCGGAATGGAACGGAAAGGGCAGGTTAACCTCCGGGGATTACGAAAGCATAAAAACCGTAATTGATAAAGCGCATTCCTACGGTAAACCCTTCCGGTTTTGGGGCGCGCCCGATTCCAAAACGGCCTGGAAGGCATTTAAAGACCTGGGGGTCGATTACATCAATACCGATATGCCCTATGCTTCCGCTGCGTATTTAAAAACCCTGGACCACCGTCTTTATACCAATAAGATCACTTCTGAAGTCTATATGCCTACATTTGAGTCAGACCAGACGGACCAGGCAGTCAGGAATATTATTTTACTTATCGGGGATGGCAACGGGCTAACCCAAATATCATCCGCTGCACTGGCGAATGGCGGAGCGCTTAACCTGACCCGTTTAAAGAGCATTGGATTTTTGAAAACGCAGTCCGCAGACGATTTTACGACCGATTCCGCGGCGGCTGGCACCGCTTTGGCCACCGGTAACAAGACAAATAACCGTGCCATTGGTGTTGCCCCCGACGGGCGGCATTTAATCAATATGACGGAATTTCTTTCCGGACAGGGGTTTGTTTCTGGATGCATTACCACAGACCAGATCACGGGTGCGACACCGGCTGCATTTTATGCCCACCGGAAAGACCGGTCAGACACGGAAGGTATCCTGGCCGATTTATCAAAAAGTGAACTTTCGCTCATTGTGGGAGGGGGTTCTGAGGCCTTTTTAAAGGAACATGGCGGCACAGGTTTTACGCTGGTAGAAGAGACAGATGCCCTTGGACGAAGCGGAGCAGACAAAGTGTGCCACTTTTTTTCCAAAGGGGATGTCCCGGGAATCCTTGAAGGCCGTGAAAATGCCCTCGCCGTAGCCACCAAAAGCGGCCTGGCCTTTTTGAAATCCAAAAATGCGCCTTTCTTCTTAATGGTAGAAGGGGCACAAATAGACAGCAACGGCCATCTCAATAACGTATC
>DATGCB010000311.1:0-2465 GCA_035312365.1 Eudoraea sp.
AGCAGCATTTCCTTGGTTGTTATGGGAAACGGGGATTCCACATCCAGTTTAAAGTCGGACATAATAAACAACTGATCCCAAAGTTTGTGCTGAAAATCAGGGACATCCCTCAGATGCGGCTGCAAATTGCCCATCACACTGATAATGGCTTGTGCAATCCTGTTGCGTTCGGCGTCGTCTTTAATGGATACTGCATGATCCACCATTTTCTGAAAATGGCGACCATATTCGGGAATAATGAGCTTTGAGCGCTCCGTATTGTATTCTAGGTTTTCTACTAAATTCAAATGAACAGTATTATGTGTTAGATTATAAATGTGAACTGGAAGTCTGTATTGAACGGCTGCAAATTAAGAAAATTATGCCACACTACCCATTTTAAAGCGAGATTACCCCTTCTATTTTACCAACCTCCTTATATTTAAGGATCACTTCGTCCGGATTTTTTAGGTTGACGGTGACCGATATACTGGTGTATTTCCCCTGCCTGGATTGCTTGTATTCAATCACGGCACCTGTATTGTCAAAAATGTTGTGAATTAAATTTATTTTATCCGTATCTGTGGGAATAATAAACTTGTATAGATAGTCTGAGGGCCAACTGGTATTCTTCAGTAATTCTTCTTTCAGTCTGGCGTAAAATTCTTCCGATTTCTCGCTCTCCATCCAATATTTTTTACAAATATAAGTCTTCCCCTGTAATTTTTTCGCCTTGGTATTGATTACTTTTGCTATAACAAAAATGCAGTATTGGATCCAAAAAGAATTGTCATAACCGGCGGTCCGGGTACGGGAAAAACATCCATAGTGACCCAGCTAGAAGACAGGGGCTTTCACTGTTTCCACGAGATCATCAGGAGCATGACACTGGATGCTAAAAAAGAGGACCGTCCCGAAGCCTTTGTTACAAATCCGCTCGCCTTTGTATCCGATCCCTATGTTTTCAACCAAAACCTCCTCGAGGGCAGGATTGTACAATACGAGAAGGCAGCGCACATAAAGGCACCATTGGTTTTTTACGACCGAGGCATTCCCGACATATTGGGTTATATGGATTATTTTGAACAGGCTTATGAGGCCCATTTTGTAGCGGCATGCAGTGAAAACAGGTACGACAAGGTAGTCCTCCTGCCACCCTGGGAAGACATTTATGTATCCGATAATGAGCGTATGGAAAGTTTTGAAGAAGCCATGGACATCCATGACCGCCTGAAGGCGATCTATGTCCGGTTTGGGTATAAACCCCTCGCAGTTCCTATGGGGCCCGTAGAGGAAAGGGTATCCTTTATCTTAAACGAATTAAACGGAGAGGAATGATCAAAGAACCGGGGGCCATATTGCAGGAGTATTGGGGGTTTCAGGCCTTTAAGGGGTCCCAGGAAAATATCATCAATGCCGTATTGGCAAACGAAGATGTACTGGCCCTGCTCCCAACCGGCGGGGGAAAGTCTGTCTGCTATCAGATCCCCGCTTTATTGAAAGAAGGCATTTGCATTGTGGTCTCCCCCCTGATCGCCCTGATCCAGGACCAGGTAAACCACCTGAAAAGCCGGGGCATTAAAGCGATCGCCCTGACCGGCGGAATCCGCTTTGACGAGGTCATTGACCTCCTTGATAACTGTTTGTACGGAAATTACAAATTCCTCTATCTGTCCCCGGAACGGCTTCGGCAGGAGTTGGTACAGGAACGGATCGCGGAGATGAATGTGAATCTGCTGGCCATTGACGAGGCACATTGTATTTCGCAATGGGGAAACGATTTCAGGCCTGCCTACCTCGACTGCGGCGTATTGAGGGAGTTAAAACCGGATGTCCCCATCATTGCGCTGACGGCTACCGCAACCCCGGAGGTGAGCAGGGACATCATTGAAAACCTTACGTTGAGTCCTGTACACATCTTTAAGGATTCCTTTTCCAGGGAAAACATTGCCTACGCTGTTTTACGGGAAGAAGACAAACTTTACCGCATTAAACAACTTTGTTCCAACAGCCCTAAAAGTGGGATTGTCTATGTGCGTACACGGAGGGCAGCAGAAGAACTCAGTACCTATTTAAACAAGAACCGCATTGCGGCCGATTACTTCCATGGCGGTATCTCCAGCGGGGACCGGGAAAAAAAACTAAAGCAGTGGTTTTCAAATGCCACAAGGATCATGGTCGCTACCAATGCCTTTGGCATGGGCGTTGACAAACCAGACGTTTCCCTCGTGGTCCACTACCATATCCCGGACAGCCTGGAAAGTTATTTTCAGGAATCGGGCAGGGCCGGCAGGGACGGAGAGGCAGCTTCAGCGATTATCGTAACCAACCAAAATGATGAGGTTCAGGTGAAAAGTCAGTTCCTGGATGTATTACCCGACGTGGGTTTTTTAAAAAAATTGTACAAGAAACTCAATGCCTATTTCCGGATACCGTATGGGGAAGGGACCGACGAAAGTTTTCAATTCAGGCTGCACGCCTTTTGC
>DATGCB010000312.1:0-2090 GCA_035312365.1 Eudoraea sp.
GGGGAATAACGCCGGAAATAATCCGTACCACGATGGATGAATATCTCAGGACATCGAACCGCACTGTCCTTGAAGTTAACCCATTGTTGGCTGATAATGAAAAAATAAAATAATCCATGAAAAAGGCAATAGTATATATTATGGCCCTGGTATTTTCAATCTATTTGAGCAATGCACAGGAAAAGGAAATGCCTCCATCAGGGGGTGAACCCAAAAACTTCTCGCTGCCTGAGAAAGATGTGGTAGAATTCGATAACGGACTTACGCTTGTAATGGTTCCTTACGGCTCTATCCCAAAAGCCACTATAAAACTTAGCATAAAAACTGGAAATATTAATGAACAGGAGGACCAGGTATGGTTATCGGATCTTCTGGCCGACCTGCTCGAGGAAGGGAGTACTACAAAAACAGCCAGGGAAATTGCGGACGAAATGGCAGGTATGGGCGGTAATCTGAATATTGGGGTGGGGGTCCACACTTCTTCCTTAAGCAGTGCCGTGCTTTACGAGTTTGCTCCGGATGCCATTGCACTCATGGCAGATGTGCTTATGAACCCAAAGTGGCCCAACGAGGAACTGGGACGGTTAAAGAACGATATGAAACGAAAATTGGCGGTTGATTTGTCCACACCGCAATCCCAGGCATACCGTGATTTTTTTGCAGAAATTTATCCGGATCATCCCTATGGAAGAATTTACCCGACCGAAGAACAAATCGATTCTTATTCGGTAGCGGATATTCAAAAGTTCTACGATGAGAATTTCGGGGCCCGGAGGACTACCGTCTATATTGCAGGAAATTTTGATAAGGAAGCTGTAAAAGCGGCAGTTGAAAGCTCAATGGGTACATGGAGGGAAGGGAACGTATCTGATTATGTCATTGCCGAACCGGTAACAGCCAATAAAGTGAAAATTATTGACAGGCCAGGAGCGCCCCAGTCAACTATTTACTTCGGCCTCCCTGTGGCAGATCCTTCCAGCGAGGATTACATTGCACTCGACGTTACCAATTCAATCCTTGGCGGATCCTTTGCTTCCAGGATCACCAGTAACATCAGGGAGGATAAGGGGTACACCTATTCCCCTTACAGCAACCTGAAAGCAAATTACAAATCGGGGGTATGGTACCAGGTGGCTGATGTTACCACGGAGCACACGGGGGCCTCTTTGGCCGAAATACAGAAGGAAATTGAAACTTTGCAGAACGAGCCGCCCTCCCGTGAGGAATTAGATGGTATCATCAACTATGAATCCGGTATTTATGTGTTGCAGAACTCAACCCCCAATGGTATCATAGGGCAATTGATCTTCCTGGACACCCATGACCTGGATGAATCCTTCCTTACAAACAAAGTGGAGAATATGCATGCAGTATCCCCTGATAAAGTTCGGGAAATGACCAGAAAGTATATCAGGCCGGAAAATATGACGCTTATTGTGGTGGGTGACAAAGCCAAAATAGAAGATCAGATCCAGCAAACCCTACAAACCCCTCTAAAGCAATAAGCCTTTCAAACCCCGTCCATGGCATACGGCGGGTTGAATTAACGGATCAACTTCTTGTATTTTAAACGCCTGGGCATAATATCTGCTCCCAGGCGTTTCTTTTTGTTCTCTTCATAGTCGGAGAAGGAACCTTCAAAGAAATAGACCTGAGAATTCCCTTCGAAGGCCAGGATATGGGTACAAATCCGGTCAAGAAACCACCGGTCATGGGATATGACAACGGCACAACCGGCAAAATTTTCCAACCCCTCTTCCAGTGAGCGTAGTGTATTTACATCCAGGTCATTGGTCGGCTCGTCCAGGAGTAATACGTTTCCTTCCTCCTTGAGGGTCATAGCCAAATGCAACCGGTTCAGTTCGCCTCCTGAAAGCATATTCACTTTTTTATTTTGTTCACTTCCCGAAAAATTAAACCTGCTAAGGTAGGCCCTGGAATTTACCTGCCTCCCTCCCATCATGATCAATTCCTGGCCATCGCTGAAATTTTCCCAGATGGTTTTATCTGGGGCAATATTAGAATGACGCTGATCCACGTATGCGATCTTGGCCGTATCTCCTACAGCAAATTCTCCGCTGTCAGGGGTT
>DATGCB010000313.1:0-7815 GCA_035312365.1 Eudoraea sp.
GGTAAAGGCCGTACATCAAAGGGAATTGCGGGATGAGATTAATCCTGATATCATTCTCGGGAATACCTATCACCTTTACCTGCGGCCTTCCATGCATATCATGGAGCAAGCCGGCGGGCTGCACAAATTTATGGGTTGGGACCGGAATATCCTGACTGACAGTGGGGGGTATCAGGTATATTCGTTGTCTGCCAACAGGAAGATCAGGGAAGAAGGGGTGAAATTCAAATCCCATATCGATGGTTCCCTCCATGTATTTACCCCTGAAACTGTCATGGAATTACAGCGCACTATAGGCGCTGATATTGTGATGGCCTTCGACGAATGTACCCCCTACCCGTGTGATTATGACTATGCGAAAAGATCCATGCATATGACCCACAGATGGCTCGACAGGTGTATGGCACATTTGGAAAAACTACCGTTCAGCTATGGCTATTCACAAGCTTTTTTCCCCATTGTTCAGGGCTCTACCTATAAAGATTTGAGAAAGCAATCGGCTGAATACATTGCAAATTCAGGGGCAGATGGAAACGCTATCGGTGGATTGTCGGTTGGGGAACCTTCAGAAGAAATGTACGCAATGGTTGATGTGGTCTGTGATATCCTCCCTGAAGATAAGCCAAGATACCTGATGGGGGTGGGAACCCCGATCAATATATTGGAAAATATTGCTATTGGGATAGACATGTTCGACTGTGTGATGCCCACACGTAATGCAAGGAACGGGATGCTTTTCACGGCCCGTGGAACCATTAACATTAAGAACAAAAAATGGGAAAATGACTTCTCCCCAATTGATGAAATGGGTACTACCTTTGTGGATAAGGAATACTCAAAAGCCTATTTGAGGCATTTGTTTGCCGCCAACGAATATTTAGGGAAACAAATCGCCACCATTCACAACCTGGGATTTTATCTTTGGTTGGTAAGGGAAGCCAGAAAGCATATTTTGGGGGGAGATTTTTCGGAGTGGAAACATCAGATGGTAAAAGAAATGGATAACAGACTGTAGCTGTGAAAATTATTGATTGGTACATACTAAAACAGTATTTGCTCACTTTTGGGATAATGCTGTTGTTGTTTATTCCGATCGGCATTATGCTGAACCTGGCGGAGCAGATCGGAAAGATGATCGATAATGAAGCGCCACTAAACGAAATTTTGATCTATTATTTCCATTTCACCATCTACATTGGCAGTTTTTTGTTCCCAATCTTCCTTTTCCTTTCCATATTATTCTTTACTTCCAAATTAGCAAACAATACCGAAATTGTGGCCATTCTGAGTTCGGGGGTCTCCTTTGGGCGTTTTTTACGGCCTTACTGGGTAGGGGCTTCCATCATCGCAATGATCATGTTTGGAATGAGCATGTTTATTGTTCCCAATGCCAGTAAAGGATACAACGAATTCAACTATAAGTATTTAAAAAAAGGCAAACAGGACCGGGTGACCAGCAATATATTTAACCAGTTAAATGAAGATGATTTTATCTATGTAAGCAGCTTTGATCCTGCCAGGAAGATCGGGTATAATTTTACCTTCGAACATTTCAGCGAAGACAATCAGCTGGATTACAAGATTGCTGCAGCGAATATCAGGTGGGTCCCCGGGGACAGTCTCTACAGGTTAACTTCCTATACCAAGAGAAAGGTAACCAAGGAGGCGGAGATCGTGGAGACCAGGCGCAGACTGGATACACTGTTCACCTTTAATATTGAGGACCTTACCCCGGTTTCCTATATCGCCGAGACCAAAAATCTCTTTGAACTGAACAAGTTTATAAAAGATCAAAAAAAGAAGGGGGCCTCAAATATCAATACCTATATCCTAACCAGCTACAAGCGTTGGGCATTGCCTGTAACCGCCTTTATTCTCACCATTATTGGGGTAGCCGTATCTTCCATGAAGCGGAGGGGAGGGATGGGAGTGAATCTGGCTTTTGGGATGGGAGTGGCCTTTATATTTATCTTTTTTGACCGGGTCTTTGGCACCCTGGCACAGCAATCCGGTTTTTCGCCTTTATTGGCTGTACTTATTCCTAACCTGCTCTTTGGCATTTTGGGGCTGTATTTACTTAAGATCGCGAAACGGTAATCTTAATCATACACTCGTAGTGCCGGGAGTCATTATTGCAGCTGAATGAGCATTGGGAAAGTTAAAAAGGCAGGACAGGTCCGAGGGTTCATGTTATTATTTTATATTTGTCTGCTAATAAACCAAAGCCATTTAACAATGGCGTAAACCAAACGATTTCATGGAGTATTTGGATTTCGAGCTTCCCATCAAGGAACTGGAGGAACAGTTGGAGAAATGTCAGGTCATTGGAGAGGAAAGCGAGGTTGATGTTACAGAAACCTGCAAACAAATTGAACAGAAACTGGCAGAGACCCGAAAGGAAATTTATAAAAATCTGACCGCCTGGCAACGAGTACAACTTTCCAGACACCCGAACCGACCCTATACACTGGATTATATCAGAGCCATTTGCGGGGAAACTTTCCTGGAACTTCACGGGGACAGAAATGTGAAGGATGACAAAGCTATGATCGGGGGCCTGGGTAAGATAGGGGATCAGAGTTATATGTTTATCGGGCAGCAAAAGGGCTATAATACAAAGACAAGGCAGTATCGCAACTTTGGGATGGCGAATCCGGAGGGATACCGCAAGGCCCTGCGGCTTATGCGTTCAGCCGAAAAATTCAACATCCCGGTGGTCAGTCTGATCGATACGCCTGGTGCATTTCCCGGGATCGAGGCCGAAGAGCGCGGACAGGGAGAAGCAATTGCCAGGAATATCCTGGAAATGACAAGATTAAAAGTGCCTATCATCGTAGTGATCATAGGCGAAGGAGCTTCCGGTGGCGCCCTGGGGATAGGGGTCGGGGACCGGGTATTAATGTTGGAGAATACCTGGTATTCGGTGATTTCCCCGGAGTCATGTTCGTCTATCCTCTGGAGAAGCTGGGAATATAAAGAACGGGCTGCAGATGCTTTAAAACTGACTGCCACCGATATGAAAAAGTTGAAGCTGATCGATGAGATCGTAAGGGAACCTGCAGGAGGTGCACATGCTAACAGGGAGAAGACTTTTGAGATCGTGAAAACCCGGATTTCAAAAAATTTCGAAGAGTTAAAAAAGTTATCACCAAAAGAGCTGGTAAAATTCCGGATGGAGAAATACTCCAATATGGGTGTTTTCAATGACTGATCAGCCATTTTATCAACTTCATAAAAATCCGGAGGTTTGATTCTCCGGATTTTTTTAGTTATGAACACAATTTCGTAACTTATCAACATTCCAATTGTTAATTGTCGGTGGATATCGCAAGGGATGAATTTAAAGTTAACTAAAGGTTAATTGCATACTTTTACACCCATGGAAAAACCAAGCCCTATCATTGGCCATAAAATAAGTAAGTCTGCGGTCATTGCCCTTGAAAAGGGTAAAATACCACCACAAGCTGTTGATTTAGAGGAAGTTGTGCTTGGCGCCATGATGATTGACAAAAAAGGTGTGGATGAAGTAATAGATATCCTACATCCTGATGTCTTCTACAAGGATTCCCACAGATATATTTATGAAGCCATCTTTAAACTGTTTGAAACTTCCGAACCGGTTGATTTATTAACTGTTTCAGCCCAATTAAAGAAGGATGAACGCCTGGATGCGGTTGGCGGTGATTTTTACCTGATTAAACTGACCCAAAAAGTGGCTTCCTCAGCTCATATTGAGTTCCATGCCCGGATAATTCTGCAGAAATATATTCAACGCAGCCTCATTAAAATTTCGAATGAAATTATCGAAGACGCCTATGATGATTCCACCGATGTATTTGACCTGTTAGACAATGCAGAAGCAAAATTGTATGATGTTACCCAGGGAAATCTTAAGCGTTCTGCGGAAACCGCTCAGAACCTGGTGATCCAGGCAAAAAAGAAAATAGAAGAAATCTCCAACAAGGACGGGCTAAGCGGTATTCCTTCGGGATTTGATAAAGTCGATAAGTTAACCTCCGGTTGGCAACCCAGTGACCTGGTCATTATTGCAGCCCGACCAGGTATGGGTAAAACAGCCTTAACGTTGTCCATGGCGCGGAATATGGCCGTAAATCACAATATTCCCGTTGCCTTTTTCTCCCTGGAAATGTCTTCGGTACAATTAATTACCCGGCTGATTTCTTCCGAGACCGGTCTTTCTTCGGAAAAATTGCGGACCGGACGATTGGAGAAACACGAGTGGGAACAGCTGAATGTGAAGGTAAAAGCGTTGGAAAAGGCACCGCTTTTTATTGATGACACACCTTCTCTATCCATATTTGACCTTCGGGCAAAGGCCAGACGACTTGCATCACAACATAAGATACAATTAGTAGTATTGGATTATTTGCAGCTGATGACCGCTGGTGGCAGCCAGAAGGGAGGTAACAGGGAACAGGAGATTTCCACGATTTCCAGAAACCTGAAGGCCCTGGCAAAGGAATTGAGCGTTCCGGTAATTGCGCTTTCCCAGTTATCCAGGGCAGTGGAGACCCGGGGAGGAAGCAAGCGCCCCATTTTATCAGACTTACGCGAATCGGGCGCCATTGAACAGGATGCCGACATTGTTTCCTTTATATACCGGCCGGAATACTACAAGATTGATGAATGGGATGATGAGGAACGAACGCCAACACAGGGGCAGGCGGAATTTATAGTTGCAAAGCACAGGAACGGCGGATTAGATAATATTAGGTTAAAGTTCATTGCCCAACTGGGTAAATTTGATAACTTGGATGATTTTGATTCGCCATTTGAGTTTCAATCAAAGATGAATGCCGATGGGGATAATCCGTTCCTTACCAAAAATCTGCCCGATGCGGATGAGGCTTTTGGAAGTTCGATGAACGATCATCCCGATCTCGACCCTGATGACAGTAATGAAGTACCATTCTAAGTTCGTTTTATCCCCCCCTTGGCCCGGGGAAAGAGCAACGCTGATTTCCAGGCGTTTGGTATCCACTGTTTTCATTTGTTTGTTTTCATTTTATTCCTTCGCCTCCACCCTTTTGATTCCTATGGATGCCGAGAGCCAAAAGGACCACTTAAAGGCTTATGGAATTACCTATTGGGTCCTGTCCAAACAGCAGAAAGTACAGTGGCTATTGAATTACAGGGGTGGGTCCTTCCTGCTCCCCGACGGTGAAAATATCAGGAAGGAATGTCAGATCAGAGGCGTTTCCTTCGAGATCTTATCCGATGCCCAGACCGAGGCCATCCTGGAGGCCATAAGCAGTCCTGCCAGGAACCAGGAGGCTGTCATTTTAGAGAAAGCCCCGAAAATCGCGGTCTACTCCCCCAAAGGGAACCAACCCTGGGACGACGCCGTAACGATGGTCCTTACCTATGCGGAGATTCCCTATGTGACCGTTTATGATGAAGAAGTGCTGGACAATAAATTAGTGTTGTACGACTGGTTGCACCTGCATCACGAAGATTTTACCGGACAGTACGGTAAATTTTATGGAGCTTACAGGGCCGCCCCATGGTATATTGAAGGCAAACAAAACGCAGAAGCTTTGGCTGCAAAACTGGGATATGGCAAAGTGTCTGAAGAAAAAAGGGATGTAGCCCTGAAAATCCGCAATTATGTGATCGGCGGTGGTTTTATGTTTGCTATGTGTTCAGCTACAGACAGTTATGACATTGCCCTGGCGGCCGAAGGGGTGGATATCTGTGAGCCCATGTTCGACGGGGATCCCTCAGACGCCAATTATCAGAGTAAACTGAATTTTAACCGCACCTTTGCCTTTACCGACTTCACCCTTGAACGCAATCCCCTGCGCTATGAATTTTCCTCCATTGACATGACCAACAGGAGGAATAATGTCCCTAAAGAATCGGATTATTTTACGCTGATGGATTTCTCGGCTAAATGGGATCCTGTCCCCACCATGCTATGCCAAAACCATACCAGCCTGGTCAAGGGTTTTATGGGACAAACTACTGCTTTTGCAAGAGATGAAATAAAGCCTACTGTAATGGTGCTTGGAGAAAACCGTATAAACGGGGAGGCCCGCTATATACACGGGATCAAGGGCAGGGGTTTTTTTACGTTTTACGGGGGTCATGACCCGGAAGATTATCAGCATAGGGTAGGGGATCCAAAAACGGAATTGGAACTCCATCCCACATCCCCGGGGTATCGGTTAATTTTAAACAATGTTTTGTTCCCCGCAGCAAGAAAGAAAAAACAAAAGACCTAGGCTTTACTGGCGATAAGTTTCTCCAGGATATGCTCTACTCCGAAATCGTCGTTGCTTTCCGTGGTATAATTCGCTGCTTTTAGGATATTCGGATGTGCATTCGCCATGGCAAAACTGTAGTCTGCAAGGGCCATCATTTCCAGATCGTTGTTGTAGTCCCCAAAAACGAGCGTTTCATCCCGTCCAACATTGTTCTGTTGCTGAATCAGCTGTAGCGCAAATCCCTTGTGGGCGTTTCTGTGAGAGAGATCTACCCAGTTCTCCCCGGAAACTTTTACTTTTAACGCACCCTCAAAATGCTTTACCGCCGGATAGATAAATTGCTCTGAATTTTCATAATGATAGACCGCGATCTTCATTACTTCCCCTTCAAACGTTTTAAGGTCGTCCAGGAGTGCAAATTCCGTGTAGTATTCCTTTAATTTATCTAAAAACCCGATGGCATCACTTTGCAAATAAGCCCTGTTTTTAGCACACAAGACGGGATAGGTCTGAGGCACGCCATCCAAAACGGTTAAAATCTCATTTTTAAGCGTGTTGTCCAGCGCAGTAGAAACAATTTCCTTCCCATTTTGCATGGCAAAGCCCCCATTCTCGGCTATGATGATGATGTCGTCCTTGATGGGCATTAATTTGTCAACTATGCTGTTGTACTGCCTTCCACTTGCCGCCACGAAAAGGATATCCATTTCCTTCAGACGATGGAAGACCTCATAAAAACGCGAACTTACCTCGTGCCTTGAATTCAAAAGGGTGCCGTCCATATCGGCCACCACTAATTTAATACCGGATAAATCCATTCCGTTTTTTTTGAACAGCACAAAGGTATTTTTTATGTTTAAATTACAGTCCCAATTCATAAAGTTTTACATTTAATTGTTATGTCGATGTATATGTATCAAAAGGAAATACGGTTGAGGCCTTTTAGCAGGGGGTATCACCTGATCACCACCGAGGTGCTTAAGGCGGTTCCACAGATTGTAAATATTAGCTCAGGATGGTTACAAGTGTTTATAAAGCACACGTCCGCAGGTCTTACCATAAATGAGAATGCCGATCCAACAGTACGCACCGACTTTGAAAGTCACCTGAATAAAATGGTTCCCGAAAATGCTTCCTATTATATTCATACTTCAGAAGGGCCTGATGATATGCCCGCCCATATAAAAGCCTCTTTGATGGGTTCCTCCGTTCAACTACCCATTTCGAGAGGCAGACCAAACCTCGGTATCTGGCAGGGGATCTATTTATGTGAGCACAGGAACAACGCCGCCGGCAGAAGTTTGGTGATCACAGCGTTCGGTGTTTAAACGCTGTTGCACAGGATGGAAGAGGTGCTATTCCTTTTTCCATTGTACACGGAATATGGGCGGGATGATGCGGCTGGCTTTAGCAGTAGATAGGCCATCGCTTCATCCGGCTCCTCAATCCAAACGTACACCGTATGTTTTACTTTCGGCCCTGCTTCGTTTCTTTGTACAAGCAAAGAAATGAAGAGAAAAATGCCATCGCTCCATCTGGCTCCTCTCTCCAAACGTACACCGTACGTTTTCCTTTCGGCCCTGGGCAA
>DATGCB010000314.1:0-4915 GCA_035312365.1 Eudoraea sp.
CTTTGATCAACGCCCGGTTCTCTCCCGGTTCCAGATCAATATCTTCGTTCACAATGGCTGCCGCAGCCCTTGAAGATTCCCATTTCTTTGCATACTTCCGGTTTCCAATAAAGGTTATATTGGAACTACCCGCCCTTTCAATTTCCTCAGGGCCGGTAATTTTATGGGGTGTATCCCCAATGATATTTCCTTTTAAAATGGCATTGATCTCCTCAATTGTGAATGATTTCATGATTCCTTATTCTTTGTTAATCGGTTAATCAGCCTAAAGTCTGGTTGTCAATCTGTGTTATTTACCTTAACCAATAGCGCACCGCGGTGATCATCCATAACAATGTTTAAAGGATATCGCTCATCACTGCCAGCCGTACCCCAACCCGGCCGGAATGACTGCATTGTGGTATAGATAATGCTTCTTCGGCCAGTTGTAGGGGTTGTACATTTTTTTGATAATTGATTTGGTTTGAAAATATCAGCTTCTGGTGGCGACCCCGGATGACCCCTCCCCTATTTCTTTAAATCAGCGTTTAGGGTTATTTTTTTTTACCCTAACCGCATTCATCCCCTTCATCCCCTTTTCCAGTTCAAAGGATACCTGGTCATTTTCTGCAATTTCATCAATCAGGCCACTGACATGAGTAAAGTATTTCTCATCGTTTACCGCATCGATGATGAATCCAAATCCCTTTGAAGTATCAAAGAATGAGACCGTCCCGTTTCTAACCGGATCAAAAGGTTCTTTATCCCCCTCTTCTTTCTTGGGAATACCAAGAACGATGCTTTCTGCATCCACCTGTATTTTTTTGGATGGATCCGGCGGAGTGTCTGTCAGATGCCCGTTATGGTCAACATACGCAAATTGTATGCCGCCGCCATTTTCTTTGGCTGCCAGTTTTCTCGCCTCCTTTTTCTTTTGTTTTTCCTCTCGTTTTTTCAGACGCTTTTTTTCTTTTTCACTTTTGCTATAGGTTTGTTGCGATTTTCCCATGGATTTATTTTAATTAATACTTATCGTTTAGTTTATTCAGAAGAAATAGAAGACATTTCCTATCCGGAAAACAGTGAAGCTGATCTATTTTACCTAGGGACGTAACCAAATGGAATGTGACTACAGGTCAATAAGTATCTTTTTAAACTGCCTCAAAGATATGATTTTGCCCTGAATTAATAATGGAAACATGCCCGTTTGCATTAGATCTGATTATGGAGGCTTAAAGTGATCATGTATATAGCATTAATTGATCCCGAGAATGTTAAAAATTATTGCCGTATGATCCAAAGAGAGACATGATACGTAGCTAAATTATTGATTGCGTAAATAACGTAGTCCACTATTTGTAATAAAATACTACTTTATGTTCCCCCACACCCCAAATTTACATCGGACACCTGATGAACATCAGTGTATGTCCCGGCGAAAGTCATCCACATGTGTATGGCATATCCTAATTCCCCGGATATGCTACCCGATCACATTAATTCCAGACAAAATTTCAGAATCGGATCTCCATTATCTGGTCCCATTAAAGGTGGTTAAATAGCCTAGGCGGAATATTTCATATTTCTGCCTGAACCCGTTGCCACACCTTTTATGGATAGGTCTGTCATGTCCTAAGGTCACCCTGTATACATGTTTTACCCATAACCCTAAAGTCTTTTGTACTAACCCCAAAATTAAATCCCCATGAAATTAATTTTAAAA
The DNA here is from genome assembly GCA_035312365.1 of Eudoraea sp. Classification (GTDB taxonomy): domain Bacteria; phylum Bacteroidota; class Bacteroidia; order Flavobacteriales; family Flavobacteriaceae; genus JAFMPW01. Next base: position 1,703 of record DATGCB010000314.1, read on the forward strand.
ACTGTAATCCTTTGCCTACTTACTTCAACCTTATTCAGTCAATCAAACTGCACCCCGATCCCGGAAGTTAATTTCCCGGGGGGGCGTGTAATTTTAACCTTCGACGGCAATGTGCACGATGACGACGATATTTTAGCATTGCCTTATTCCACAGGATTGTGGTGGGCAGCCGGACTGGAAGACAAGGTTGTGCAGGTAGAATACAATAACCATGTCTGTTTCATTACATCGACTGAAAATGATGGAAGTGGTGCAGGTTCAGGTGATGATTCTCAGAATATGAGGACCAGTGCTGCCGGAGCCATTTCGCGATTCGGCTATAGCCAGAATATTTTTTATGATTACGAAACACAAGGTGGTGCTTCAACGAACAAAATGGCCAGTGAAATTGAAAAATCAACGGCTTCCAACCCCCTTTGGATCATAGCCGGAGGTCCTATGGAGACCGTGTGGCGGGGCCTCGAAAATGCCAGCACAGGGTTTGATCATGTAACGATTATTTCACATTCTGCATGGAACGAGTCACATTTACATTGCAGTAACAGTCACAACTGGAATTCACTCAAAACCAAGTATCAAAGCAGGGGTGTTTACTTTGTAGGCAACTGCGGATCCAGCGGATGCAACCAACCTGGCGGCCTTAACGATCAAAATGGTGGTTTCAGCTCATCGGTAAGCAATTGGAACTGGATGCAAAACAGCAACAAGGAGTACAACAGATGGATCTTTGGACGTAATCCATTCGGCACGAGCAAATTTGATCCGTCAGATGCAGGTATGTCCTATTTTCTTATCAGTGGGGGACCCTTCAACGGCGGAAATAAAACGCCGAATCACGTGGATGCCCAAAAACTTATGGAAAATCCATGTTCCGGCAATATTCCTTCCCCCACGGAGAATGATCCTCCCTCACTTTCAATTTCCACCCCCTCGGCAAATTCCACTGTTACCGTAGGAAGTTCTATTACCGTTAACCTGGCCGCATCAGACAGCGATGGATATATCAATAAACACACCATCTACGTGGACGGAAAAATTGTTGATACAGACGGCACAAATTACACACCGTACCAATTTACAAACATAGCCGCCGGTTCCTACGACATTATGGCCAGAGTTACAGACAACGACGGTGCTTCTACAACCAAAACAGTTACCGTGACTGCAGGAAATGGTCCGGGTGTGCCAGATCCCGGGAATGAGCCAGATCCTGAGAATCTGAATCCTACACTTTCCATTTCAGCTCCGGGCAACGGATCGGTTGTACAACCCGGAACCGACGTCACCGTCCATTTAATTGCCAATGACCCCGATGGTACGATTGCCAAACATCAGGTCTATGTCAATAATATTCTGTATGACACCGACGGAAGTAATTATACACCTCACATTATCAAGGGTATCCGGGGTGGTAACCATGTCATCAGGGCAACCGTTACGGATAATGAGGGCGCCACCGCCACCTCCAGTATCACCATAACGGCAGAATCCGGGACGTCTGAGCCGAATAACAATACACCCCCCCAACCCACTGCCCCAACGCCGGATAGTGGCACAGCCCCCACGGTTTACTTTAATAGTCCATACAATAATCAGGTCGTTGCTCCGGGCAGCACAGTAACCATTTCTATTTCGGCAAAGGATCCTGATGGGCAAATAACAAAACATCAAATTTTTGTAAATGGAATATTGATTGACACGGATGGTACTACTTTTACAGAAACGCGAATCAACAACATCAGTGCCGGATCTCATCTCATTAAGGCCACAGTCACGGACAATTCAGGGGAAACAAACAGTGCTTCCATCGTTATAACGGCAGGATCAAATGCAAATCCCAGTCCCCCGCTTTCAAGTGGAAACAGCACTCCTGTAGTAAATATTGTTTCCCCGGGAGAAGACCAAAATTTTCCTGTGGGTTCCACCGTTTCAGTGAACCTCGGAGCATCGGACAGCGACGGATCCATCGTAAAACATCAAATTTATGTGAACAACATCCTCGTTGATACGGACGGATCGTTCTTTACTACCCATAAAATAAACAATGTCCGGGCGGGAAACTACGTGGTTAGTGCAAAAGTCACCGATAATGAGGGAGCGGCATCATCACAATCAATTTCCTTTACCGTAGGAAGCCCTTCACAAAGGGAATCCCCCGAAACCATAGGTACTGCTGCGCCCGTGATGGAGCCGTTTTCCGAATTATTCGACTTTCAGGGTGAAACAACTGCAGCGCCTTTCCTGATCGTTGCTCCAAACCCGGTCAGTGAAAAGAATTTACAACTTTATCAAAGTGGAAACACGTATTTGAGGATTGTAAATTTGTCGGGGATCGTATTAAAGGAATTGCCGGCAGATCGGAAAACAATGCAAATAGACCTGTCGGGTTTACCGCCGGGATTCTATATCTTAAGTTCCGATAAAGTGAGTGCTAAATTTATTCTTGAATGACTTGCCTTGAGGAGTGGTGTGTTTTTCGCCACTCCTTTTCTTTACCTGTTCCCATACCCTGCATCTCCCTTTCTGATCATTTACCCGGCTCAGTGGTGTTCCCGTAACCCTTTCGGAAATATTTCCTATATTAATGATTCGGATAATAAAAAAAAGATGCTGAGAACACTATTTTTTACCCTGTTTGTAGTTATTTCACAGGTGCAATGCCAGGAACGGCCTATCAAAATTGTGACCGAAGAACTGCCCAACCGCCTCGCATTTTATGCGGTCAATGAAAACGAGCAGGACGTAGACGTATTGCTGAAAATTACAGGCACCAATTTCAGACAAAGCAAAGCCAGGCCCAGGTTTATAAGGGTTCCGGCCACTTCCAAGGTTCATATGAAAACGGTGGTACTCTTCCGGGGAAAGCAACCTAACTATAGTCTTGACCTCCAGGTCAATGACAGTTTATCCCGGAGGGCACTCATAAAAGAGGCAGAAAAAATAAAGATCCAACCTAAAAAAAGCATCACGATATACATCCCAAAAAATTGTCAGAAATGCGACAGCCTGTTAACTCCATTATCGGAAGGCATGTATTTATTTAAGACACTCATTCTCGACGAACGACCCGAAATTAAAGATCAATTGAATCGCTCCTTTGCCAATAGTATCGTCCTGGATTCCCTGGAAACACCCATCGTAAATTTGGGCGGCAAACTATACACAAGAATTGAGCACTACGATCAATTGCTGGAAGCACTGAAAAAAGACTAA
>DATGCB010000315.1:0-4319 GCA_035312365.1 Eudoraea sp.
ATTCTATAAAGAAGGCGATCAGATCCACCATGAGGTGGTTCAATCGATCTGGGTGGACCATGTGGTCGACACTACGGGTTGCGGGGATTCTTTTGCGGGGGGCCTGGGATTTGGATTGCTCGAAGATCGCGACAATTATATTAGGGCCGCCAAATATGCCAATGCACTCGGTGCCCAGCGTACCCAGGGCCGCACCTTTGAAGTCTTTAAAACAAAAGGGGAAACAGATAAGATGATCCTCGACAGCTACGGGAGCCTGTAATCCTGCCTCTGCAACTTTACAATACTCGTCGTGGCCGATTCATCGGGCAGTCAATTCCGAGATTAAAAACACCTACAACACCTGAAAGCCATGGGCATAGGGATCGGCATCGTCAATGGTAATGGTATTGTGCCCGTATATCATGGCCCAACCCTGAATACTGGGGACAATTGCATCGAAGTCCGCCACTTTGGTTTTTGACTCGATCTTTCCCACAAATTGTGACCCTATATAACTCTCGTGGATAAACGGGGTCCCTACGTCCAATTTGCCACTGGCTGCCCATTGCGCCATCCTGGCCGAAGTCCCGGTTCCGCAAGGGGATCTGTCAATAGCCTTATCTCCGTAAAACACGGCATTCCTGGCGGTTGCTTGCTCTGAAACAGGCGTCCCGGTCCACAAGATATGACTTACATTCCTGATGGTTTCATCCTCCGGATGCACAAACTGATCAGTGTATTTAAGCTGGATATTTTTACGAATTTCCTGGCTGAACCGAATGAGTTCCCCGGCTGTAAAACCCTGGAGGCCCGAAAAATGCTCCTGGGGGTCCACGATGGCATAAAAATTCCCGCCGTAGGCGACGTCAAAGGTGAGGGTTCCCAATGGGGTGCTGTTCACTGTGAGTGAAGTTGCCGCCAGGTAAGACCTGACATTGTTGAACTTCACCCAATCTACTTTTTGCCCGGTCTGCCCGTAGCTGATCTCAACGAGTCCGGCCGGTGTTTCCAGTCGTAATTTCCCGCGGGTTTTAGGAGTGATCAATCCTTCTTCGATAGCGATGGTCACCGTACCAATGGTTCCGTGTCCGCACATAGGCAGGCAACCGCTGGTCTCAATAAACAGGACCCCTGCATCGTTTTGAGGATCAGAAGGCGGATACAGAATACTGCCGCTCATCATGTCATGGCCCCGGGGCTCAAACATCAACCCCTTGCGGATCCAATCGTATTCCCTGAGAAAGTGTTGCCTTTTTTCACTCATATTGGCCCCGTGGAGGACAGGCCCCCCCTCCACTACAAGACGTACGGGATTTCCGCAGGTATGGGCATCGATACATCTGAATGTGGCAGTGCCCATTGCAGGATCAGTGTTTTACTTGGGTCAAAACCTGGTCCACACTCCTTATGATATCCAATGGATTTTCATCCTTTAGTTCATCGGGCAGCAAACTATCCGGCCAGTCCTGAAAGCTGACCGGCCTTACCCAGCGCTTAATGGCATGGATGCCTACGGAGGTAAACCTGCTATCCGTTGATGAAGGATAAGGCCCCCCGTGGTGCATCGCTGCACAAACCTCAACGCCTGTGGGTACACCGTTGAAGATCAGACGCCCTACCCTGCTTTGCAACGCACTGATCACGCCCGAATAAGCACCCAGTTCATCCTCTTCCGCCACCAGTGTGCCGGTCAACTGCCCTTCCAATTTGGAAATAACCGCCTCCAGTTCCCTTGTATCAGCACATTGTACCACCAAGGAGTACGGGCCGAAAACCTCCTGATGCAGGGCCGGATTTTTAAGAAAGGTATTTCCGGCTACTGAAAGTACTGTTTGCCTTGCAAAGTTGGGTTGGACTTCCTCATGATAGTTGGCCGTTACCGTAGTGCCCTCCTCCGCCATTACTTTAAGCCGGTTCTTTTCATAAGCCCCCAGAATATTCGGGTGCAGCATGCTCGTAGGTTCCTTTTTCACAATTTCACCGGACAGTTGCGCAATAAAATTGTCCAGGGGTTCCCCTTTGATCCCCAGCAACAACCCGGGGTTCGTGCAAAATTGGCCTGTTGCCAAAGTAATCGATCCCGCATAGGTGGCTGCCCATTCACGGCTTTTGACAGCCAGTGCCCCGGGCAATAAAACGACGGGGTTTATGCTCCCCATTTCGGCAAATACGGGTATGGGTTCTTCCCTTTTGGCACCCAGATCAAACAGGGCCCTCCCTCCCCGTATGCTTCCCGTAAACCCTACTGCCTTAACACCAGGATGCTTTACCAACCTTGTTCCGACATCGATGCCGCTGCTGTTTAAGTTTGAGAATACGCCATCGGGCATTTTTGTTTTTTGCGCGGCCGAAATAATCGCCGAGGCCACCAGTTCTCCTGTACCGGCATGCATCGGGTGACTCTTTACAATCACCGGGCAGCCTGCAGCAAGGGCGGATGCAGTATCCCCGCCTGCCGTGGAAAACGCAAAGGGAAAATTACTTGCGCCAAAAACCACCACCGGTCCCAGGGGAACCAGCATTTTGCGAATATCCGGTTTTGGCAATGGTTCCCTTTTCGGATCTGGCGTATCTATGGTTGCTTCTACCCACGAGCCTTCCCTAACCAGCTTTGCAAAGGATCGCAATTGACCAATGGTCCTGCCCCGTTCCCCTTTCGCCCTGCCTTCAGGAAGTCCGGTCTCTGAACAATAGGTGGAAATCAAGGTGTCGTCCAACGCCAGGATTTCATCGGCAATGGTATCCAAAAAGATCGCTTTCCTGGCCCCTGAAAGTTTGCCATAGCTGCGGAAAGCCTCAGTTGCCAATGCCACAGCCTCCTCAATTTCTGCACTAGTCGCTTCGTAAAATAGCGGTTCGTTTGCGATATTCAGAAGGGGGTTAAATGTTTGATACGTCTTGCCGCCCCCGGCAGACGGTGTTTTTCCGATATAATTTTTTCCGTGTATCATTGCCTTTCGGTCAAATTTTATATGAATGGTAGGTTGTCTTATATTCAGGTAATGCAGGACGGGTTTTCAACCCCTGTTCAATGATCCGGAGTACGCGCGCCCGCTCGGTCCCGCCCAAAGGTAATCTCGGGGGCCGAACATTCTCGGTTCCGATACCGGTGGCTACTTCCGCCAATTTAATATTCTGTACAAGTTGCGGGCTTATATCCAGTTCCAACAAAGGCATAAACCAACGATAAATTTCGATGGCTTCGGAAATCCTCCCTGCCTTTGCCAATTCATAAATGGCAACCGTTTCTTCGGGAAAAGCACAAACCAATCCTGCCACCCAACCATCCGCTCCAATAAGCAGGCTTTCGAGGGCCAGTGTGTCTACTCCGCATAATATTTTGAGCCGATCGCCAAACCTGTTTTTCAATCGAGTGATGTTCGAGGTATCCCGTGTTGATTCCTTAACGGCCTCAATATTTTCGCATTCAAGCAATTTCTCAAACATGTCAGTGGTAACCTCTATGCCATAATCAATAGGGTTGTTGTAGATCATTATCGGTAAATCAGTACTTAGGGCTACTTGCTTAAAATAGGTCATTGTCTCCTCATCGTTGGCCCTATAGCGCATAGGTGGTAACATCATCAGGGCTGCAGCACCATTATCCTGTGCCTTCCGGGCAGCTTCCCTGGCCCCTTTGGTGGTCTGTTCTGCAATATTCATGATGACGGGAACCTTGCCGCCTGCAAAGTCCACGGTTGCCCTGATCAATTTAGCCTTCTCATCTTCGGTGAGCGTACTTGCCTCACCCAGGGTACCACCCAATATTATGCCGTGTACCCCGGCTTTTAATTGTGCTTCAATATTTACCTGAAACATATTCAGGTCAAGGGTATCGCTATCCGTAAATTTCGTTGTTACGGCGGGCATAACGCCCTCCCACTGTATTTTCATAGTTCTTTGATTTAAATTGCAAATTACATTCTTTTGGCGCGTGTTCAAAATTTGTGATTCATTAATCCGTCCCACAAAAGGGTAATGAGGAAACACTTCAAAAAGGGAGGGTCGGAATTCCGGCCAAGCTGTGCGGCAGATTAACACAATTCCTTTAATTCTTTCATTTTCTTTTCACTATTTTTGGTAAATTTTGAATTTTATTTTCCCATATATGAAGAAAATAGTATTGGTTGCAGTTGCCACTGCTTTTGCCTGTAACACCTCACAGAAAATGGTCCTGTCTCCTGCAGCCGCTGAACAAGTAGAGGCAGGGGTTACCACGTATGCGGAAACCATAACGGAGTCTGAGCTGAAGGACTATTTGTTTACCTATGCATCGGACGAATTTGAGGGCAGGGAAACAGGAAAAGCGGGGCAAAAGAAGGCGGTGGAATACCTCC
>DATGCB010000316.1:0-4987 GCA_035312365.1 Eudoraea sp.
CGAAACCCTACTTTTTTAAGGCATCCAGGGCCTTTTTCACAGAACCATACTCTTTTAGTACCGCCTGTGCCTGCTCATAATCCATGTTAAGGCCTTCCATGATATAACGGGTTCCTCTATCCACTAATTTGTTGTTGCTCAGTTGCATATTTACCATTTTGTTCCCTTTTACACGGCCTATCCGTATCATGAGGGCAGTGGATATCATATTGAGTGCCAGTTTCTGTGAGGTACCACTTTTCATCCGGGTGCTGCCCGTTACAAATTCGGGTCCTACCTTGATCTCGATGGGTATTCCGGCAATGCGCGCCAGGGGGGAACCGGGATTGTTCGTTATCCCAGCCGTCAGCAAGCCATTATTATTAGCGTCTTCCACCCCACCAAGCACATAGGGTGTGGTGCCGGATGCGGCGATACCAACTACCGTATCCATTTCGTTGATATCGTACTTTTTCAGATCCCTCCATGCCTGGCTCGTATCATCCTCAGCATGTTCAACTGACTTACGGATCGCCTTATCCCCCCCGGCAATCAAGCCTATGACCCTGTCATGAGGCAAACCATAGGTTGGTGGTATCTCAGATGCATCCAAAATACCCAACCGGCCGCTCGTGCCGGCACCTATATAGAACAATCTACCCCCTTTATTAAAACGGGTTACCAGCCCATCAACCAAATCCGTGATCCTTGGGATCGCCCTGGCGACAGCTGCAGCCACGGTCTGATCTTCCGCATTAATTTTTTCCAGGATGGTCTTCGTGTCCAAATTCTCCAGATGATCATGATTTGACGGGTTTTCGGTAATTTTTGTATAGTCTGACATAGCCAATGTTAAAGAAGATGAATGTCGTGATTTCTAAATAGGTTCAACAAATTATTCGCCGGGTCAAGTTCGGTGATCATCGTATTAATTGCATTGATATCACAGGTTTTAAAGCGATGTTGTGAGTTTAATTTCTCTGAGATGCACAAAAGTACAGTTTTTTTAGAGGCATTGATCACCGCTTTTTTGACCTGTACAATATCCCAGTCAAACTCCGTTAAGCCGTGCAGTGAATCCACGTATCCGGTGCCGATAAATCCATAGTCGAACTTAATTTCAGAAAGGTCGGTAACAGTGCTGGCACCCGTTGCTATCTGTGCATCTTTGGAAATACGCCCCCCCACAAAGATCACGTCAACATTTGGTTTCGAAAGAAGTTGCATCGCTACCGGAAGACTTAGGGTAAAACAGGTCAATTGAAGACGTTCCGGTATGAGCCGTGCAAGTTCAAGGCAGGTAGTACCCCCGTCAATAAAAATAACACTTCCCTCTTTTAACAGGGCAAACGCTTTTTCAGCAATGCCTGTTTTTTCCTTCAAAGCATACGTCTTGTAATTGGGCGCAGCCGGACTTGTAAAACCGAGGGAGATGGCTCCACCATGCACTTTTCTTAATTTGTTCTCCGCATCCAGTTCTTTAACGTCCCGGCGGATGGTATCTATGGAGACGTCCAGTTGGTCAGCAATGTCGGTCAATAATACCCGGTTATGCAGTTCAACCTCATACAAAATGGTGCGCTGCCTTTCTTCCTTAAGCATTCAATTTCAAATTTGTACGCAAAGATAGAAAAATTCCTTCAATTTGCTGTTTTTTGTTGTTTTTAAGTTTCTATAATGTTAAAATTGCATTAAACAGCAAAATATATTGCAAAAAACAGCAAAATTGCTATTTTATGCGTATATTTGCAGTTCACAAAAACAATAAATCAGATAGCAACATGGCTGAAATTGCAGCAAAACCCAATGTTTCAGGATTCCCAACGGATGAGGAATCAAGAAAATTTGAAAAAATTGATACCCATATTCACAAAAGTTCAGATGCGGCATCCTTTTATGTAGCCAATGAGATCGCTGAATTGATAAGACAGCGACAAAAGCAAGGTAAAAATGCTGTCTTAGGACTGGCAACGGGCTCCACCCCTACAAAGGTGTATGATTTTCTGATTAAATTCCATCAGGAAGAAGGTTTGAGTTTTAAAAATGTGATCACATTCAACCTGGACGAATACTACCCGATGGAACCGGATTCCATCCACAGTTATGTCTGCTTTATGAATGAACTCTTGTTCGATCATATCGATATAAAGAAAACCAATATCCATATTCCCGATGGTACCCTGGACAAAGAGGACGTAAGGGAGTTCTGTGAAGCATACGAACAAAAGATAGAAAAAGCGGGCGGTATCGATATTCAGGTTTTGGGAATTGGCAGAACAGGCCACATTGGATTCAACGAACCGGGTTCATCCATTACGAGCAAAACGAGAATGGTTCGCCTGGACAGGGTTACCCGCCTGGACGCCGCGAGCGATTTTTTTGGATTGGAAAATGTCCCTCAAAAGGCACTTACGATGGGAGTCGGGAGCATCCTCGCCGCCAAACGGATTATTCTGATGGCATGGGGAGAAGGCAAGGCCAATATAATTAAGGAAGCAGTAGAAGGCCAGATCAGGGAATCCGTACCCGCGACCTTCCTGCAACACCATGAGAATTGCGACTTTATAGTTGACCTTGCGGCCGCCTCCGATCTGACCAGGATAAGTACTCCCTGGCTGGTGAGCGAGTGCAACTGGAATGATAAGCTCATAAAAAAAGCAACCTTCTGGTTGTCTGAAAAGTTAAACAAGGCCATTTTAAAACTTACCAATGAAGATTATAACGAATATGGAATGGGCAACCTGATCGCTGAAATCGGATCTGCCGAACATATCAACCTAAAGGTCTTCAATCAACTCCAGAGAACCATTACGGGCTGGCCCGGAGGTAAACCCAATGCAGATGACAGCAGTCGTCCCGAGCGCAAAGACCCTTATCCCAAGACTTCATTAATCTTCAGCCCCCACCCCGATGATGATGTCATCTCCATGGGAGGAACGCTTTTACGGCTGGTAGACCAGGGACATGAAGTGCATGTGGCCTATCAGACTTCGGGTAATATTGCGGTGTTTGATGATGAGGTCGTCCGCTTTTTAGATTTTGCCACAGACATTCAGAAGGATGATGTGGAACTCATGGAACAATTCAAAAAGGTGCGCGAATTCCTGAACAACAAAGCCCCGGGGCAGGTGGATAGCCCGGAAATCCAGAAATACAAGGGATTGATCCGCAAAGGTGAAGCTCTGGCCGCTTGCAGGTATTGCGGGGTGAAGGAAAAGAATGCTCATTTCCAGAACCTCCCGTTCTACGAAACCGGTACCGTAAAGAAAAAACCGCATTCTGAAGAGGATATTCAAATTACCTACGACCTGCTGGACAAGGTGAGGCCCCATCAAATTTTTGCGGCCGGTGACCTTTCGGACCCACATGGTACACACAGGGTTTGTCTTCAGATCATCTATGGTGCCATTGACCGTTTTGTTAAGGAAGGTGCGGATTGGATCAGGGACTGTTATGTATGGCTCTACAGGGGTGCCTGGCAGGAGTGGGATATCGCCGACATGGAAATGGCCATCCCCATTGGCCCGAAGGACATGGAGCGGAAGAAAAATGCTATCTTCAAACATCAGTCTCAAAAAGATAGTGCGATGTTCCCGGGCAATGATGACCGGGAGTTCTGGCAAAGAGCCGAGCAACGCAACATGGAAACAGCCAAAAAATACAATGCCCTGGGAATGGCTGAATATGAGGCCATGGAAGGATTTGTAAGGTATAAATTCAACTAAAGACCTTTTAGAGTTTTATATTTGTTCCGGGCGACGAAACAAGGAATCCGGTGGCGCTCCCGGGGAAACCTTACAGGATGTATTCCCCGTACGTGTGCCGCCCTTTTCTTCGGGGCAACCCGTATAGATAATCGTGTAGCTTACCAGGGTGTGTTTAACTATGATTAAAAATTTGTGCATTTGTTTTCTTCTTCTGATGTGCCTTTCATCATGCGGTATTTTTAAAGCTACATCCCCCCCTCCCAAGTATGAATTCCGGGGTGTTTGGATCGCCACTGTGGTGAATATCGATTGGCCCAAACATCCGTCAGACACCTGGGAAAAACAAAAAGCAGATTACCTAAAGCTGCTCAACTTTTACCAAAATCTGAATTTAAATGCCGTCATCGTCCAGATCCGGACGGCAGGGGATGCTTTTTATCCGTCTGCATACGCTCCGTGGTCGCGCTTTTTAACCGGAACTGAAGGGGTAGCGCCTGAAACCGATGAAGACCCGCTCCAATGGATGATCAATGAAGCACATAGTCGTGGGCTTGAATTTCACGCCTGGCTGAATCCATACAGGGCCACCTTTGACCTTAACCTCGATGTCCTTTCTGAGATCCATGATTTCTACAAACATCCCGGATGGATGTTGAAATACGGGAAAAAGTATTACTACGATCCCGGGCTTCCCGAGGTACGCCAATATCTGGTACGAATCATGCAGGAAGTAGTAACCAACTATGACGTGGATGCCCTGCATTTTGATGATTACTTCTATCCATACAAGATCCAGGGCGAAGTACTGAGCGATTCGCAGTCCTACGCCTCCCATGCCCTCCCGGGGCAGACCCTCCAGGACTGGCGCCGAAGCAATGTGGATTCCCTGATAAAAAATGTACAGCAAGGTATTAAAAAAGTAAAACCCTGGGTCCGGTTCGGAATTAGTCCGTTCGGGGTCTGGAAAAATAATTCCACAGATCCCCGGGGTTCAGCCACAAGGGCCGGGCAAACGACGTACGAAGACCTGTATGCCGATCCCCTTTTATGGATGGATCAGGGATGGATCGACTATCTGGTCCCCCAGGTTTACTGGAGTATGAACCTGCCGGTGGCCTCCCATGAAAAAATTGTCAACTGGTGGGCGAATGATTCCATTGCCTCCAACCTCTATATCGGCAATGCCGCCTATAAGATCAGGAATAACCCGGACAAGGCCTGGAAGAAGAAAAAGGAACTGCCCAACCAGTTGAAATTAGCCCGAAGCACCTCCAAAGTGCAGGGAAATGTGCTGTTTAGTG
>DATGCB010000317.1:0-12698 GCA_035312365.1 Eudoraea sp.
AAAGACCTCTTTGAAAATAGATTTCGGGGGGGGGCTGAAGACGGATGAAGATTTGAGAATTGCTTTCGAATGTGGTGCGGATCAGGTTACGGGCGGCAGCATTGCTGTCAAGGACAGCGCAACATTTACAAGATGGCTTGATGAATACGGTCCGGAAAAAATAATTCTGGGCGCCGATGCAAAGGACGAAAAAATTGCGGTTTCAGGGTGGCAGGAAGCGTCCTCCGAAGAATTGATCCCGTTTATCCGGAGGTTTCAGGAGAAAGGGATAACCTATGTTATTTGCACCGATATAAGCAGGGATGGGATGTTGCAGGGGCCATCGGTTACCTTGTATAAAAAAATACTGGATAAGACAAGGTTGAATAAAACCACGATTGGGCCAAGTGGAGTAGAGGATCTTAAAGTGCCCGGGATATGCCTTATAGCCAGTGGGGGAATATCCTCCTTTAAGGAAATACCCGGGTTACAAAAGATAGGATGCGAAGGAGTGATCATAGGTAAGGCAATCTACGAAAATAGAATTAGCCTGGAACAGTTAGAACAATACATCTTAGAGGGACGATCATGAAAGAAAGCACATTTCAGAAAGAATTTAAGGCCCAGGCCAGCTTCAGGCTCGATGAAAGTACAAGGATGATAGTTAAGACCTTTAAAGCCCTGGATGAAGCCGACATTTGGCGAAAACCAAACCCGTCTTCCAACAGTATTGGCAACCTGATACTTCATCTCTGCGGGAATATTTCTCAGTATGCCATTTCCTCACTGGGGGGTACTGACGATTTCCGAAACAGGGAGGAAGAATTTTCCGCAGCTCCGGGATATTCCAGGGACGAACTCCTGGAAAGGTTATTGCAGGTAGTGGACAGGGCAAAGACCGTCATCAGCAATTGTTCAGGGGAGGAGTTATTGCGATCACGACAGGTTCAGGGTTTTACCATGTCCGGAATTGGGATCATTGTCCATGTCGTGGAACATTATTCCTACCATACCGGGCAGATCGCTTTTTGGACCAAATTGTTAAAAGACAAGGATCTGGGGTTTTACGAAGGAGAGGACCTGAATATTAAAAACATATAAAAAGGACTTAATACGAAATGATGAATACAACGTATGTCGGGAAACGGATGAAATTTTGTGCGGATAATGCGTTTATGATGGCCGATATCAACTTCGTCCTTCCAGCCCATAATTTAATACTATGTTAGCCAAAAGAATAATCCCGTGCCTTGATATTAAAAACGGCCGTACCGTAAAGGGCGTCAATTTTGAGAATCTCCGCGATGCCGGTGATCCGGTTGAATTGGCCGAAATATACGCAAGGGAAGGTGCCGACGAACTTGTGTTTCTTGATATTTCTGCTACGGAAGAGCGTAGGAAAACGTTGGCGGAACTGGTGTATCATGTGGCCGAGAAGGTGAATATTCCCTTTACGGTCGGCGGTGGCATTTCTTCGGTGGAGGATGTGGATATGTTGTTGCACAACGGGGCGGATAAGGTTTCTATTAACTCTTCAGCCGTTAAAAATCCCCAATTGATCAATGCCCTTGTTGCCAAATTCGGCTCGCAATGCATTGTAGTCGCCATCGATGCGAAACAAATTAACGGGGAGTGGAAGGTACACCTGGTGGGTGGAAAAGTACCGACAGATGTTGACTTGTTTCAATGGGCGAAAGAAGTGGAACAGCGGGGTGCCGGGGAAATTTTGTTTACCTCCATGGACCATGACGGTACAAAGGATGGTTTTGCCAATGAAGCGCTCGCAAAACTCTCGGCCCACGTGAACATCCCCATCATAGCTTCTGGTGGTGCTGGAACCATGCAGCATTTTGTGGATACGTTTATCGAAGGAAAGGCGGATGCCGCGCTGGCTGCCAGTGTTTTTCACTTTAAGGAAATGGAGATACATGATCTGAAAGAAGAATTGAAAAGTAATAATATCCCGGTAAGGATCTAGCAGTGGGATCCGGGAGCCCGGGACCCGGTGTCTAAGACGTCGGTAAAGGTTGCTTCGGACAATAAGTATTGCGTAGCCGGTACGCCACATATAGGAATAGTTATCTAATCTAACGTTGACATGAAAATAGATTTTAACAAAAACATGGACGGTTTGGTCCCGGCCATTATTCAGGATGCTGTAACAAATAGAGTACTCATGCTTGGTTATATGAACGAGGCTTCTCTTGCAGAAACAAGGACATCCGGAAAAGCAACCTTTTATAGCCGCTCAAAAAAGCGGCTGTGGACGAAGGGGGAGGAGAGTGGTAATTTTTTAAACGTGGTGGATATTAAAGTTGACTGTGATCAGGATACCCTGTTAATATCGGTTCACCCGGATGGCCCTGTCTGCCATACTGGAAGCGATACCTGCTGGAATGAGGAGAATAAGGCGAACTATGGGTTTTTGACCCGGTTGGAAGGCGTCATTGCTGAACGTAAAGTACATCCTGACAATGCGGACAGTTATGTGTCCTCCCTGTTTCGGGAAGGGATCAATAAAATTGCTCAAAAAGTTGGGGAAGAAGCAATAGAAACCGTTATAGAAGCTAAGGACAACAATGATGACCTCTTCCTGAACGAAAGTGCCGATCTGCTCTTTCACTACCTCATTCTGCTGCAGGCAAAGGGATTCAAATTAAATGCCGTTGTGGATGCCCTGGAAAAGCGGCATTAAGGATCAAAAAAAAGGGCCTCTGGCAAAGCCCTTATGTATAGAAAAGGGACATTGTCAATCTTTCTTATTGATTTCTGATGCGCCCGACAGATCTTTACGCGTTACCACAGCGTTTCCCTTATAGTTCAGGGTACTGGCCCCGGAGGCGGTGATGTCAATTTCTTCCATCGCGGTGAGAAAGGCATTGCTGGCACCTGAAAGGTCCAGGTTGAGCTTATCAACAATAAGATCGTAATCCCTCAGAATACTGGCGCCGGATAGGTTGGCTCTCAGAACACCTGCTTGTCCAAAAATATCGGCATCGGATGCCCCGCTGAATTCAATGTCCAGTACATCAGCCGCCAGTTCTCCGGTAAAACGGGAGGCTCCGGAAAGCGCTATACGGACATTTTCTGCGGTTAAACCATCATCCAGGACAATGTCAGAAGCCCCTGAAATATCGTAATGGTTGATCTGCCTGGTGGTGATGTAGAGGTTAAGGGTGGCACTGCCGCGTATATTGGTATATCTCTTTAGCCGTACGATCAGGTCGTTGCCTTCAAGTTCTACGACGATACGATCCTGAATATCCTCGTTTGCCTCAACGATTATTTTCTCTTCCGTCTCGGAAAAGTTTAGGACGACGTTAAAGGCATTCGACACTTTTAATCCTGAATATCCGGAAAGATTCACCTCTCTTTGTACGACTTTTCCGGAAACTCTGATGGTTTCTTTTTCGCAGGATGTAAAAATGCATGCCAGTACAATAAGGCAGGCGGATAATGTTCTTGATTTCATTTAAATAGTTGATTTAATGGATGATTCATTTTTTTATTTAGTTCCACTACCGGTAACCATTGAAAATTAATGGCACACCATTGGTAGTAATTATGATGATCTTTGGAGGTTTGCTTCTCAAACACCCGGCTGTTTTATGAAAATACATGCCTGGTTGGCGGTATCCCTCCATGATTTTGGAAGTGCATTTTTGCTTTTGGTTTCACTTTAAATATTCTTTTTATAGCGATTCCTCCCCATGTTGAATACTCCGATCTTGACGCCAATTCCGGTAGAGAAGCCATCAATGTTCTTCAGCCCATCCGGATAGAGGCTTACGCTACTTGAGAACCTGTATTTTGCCCCAAGTTCCAATTGTACGTATCGCGAGATGTTATAGAGCAGGCTTACCCCGGGTTCAATTATAAAAAAAGGGTCCCAATCCTCAATAGTAGGATCTCCGTATTCTATTGTGTCTCGCAGGCTGGTATACGTATATCCTACGGCGCCGGCACCAATTAAAAGCGGAAAAGATAGATTTACCCGTGAGCTTCCAAAAAATATAGGTTCCAGATGTAAGCCGCCGTACCCACCATACAGGTCTTTGTTGGATATTCCTGAGCCTCTGTAATCTTGCTCCGAATAAAAGCCCACCCCTTCAAAACCTATTTCAAATTGTTGGTTGGCAACGTAGGCAACTTTGGCACCGGCCAGGTAAGTACCCTTTCCCTTCATTTCTCCGTAGTGCGTTGAAAACCCTAAATAAACCCCGTGGACCACATTATTCCGGTCATTGAATTCAACATAATCGCTTTGGTCCTGGGCAGTTGCCAGGAAGGTAAACCCTAAAAACAATAGATAGGAAACCGTAATTTGATGTTTCATTATATGTGTGTTTTTTGATTGCCCCTTAATAGACAACCCACTTCTGAAAAAGTTGCAAATTTTGTGATTTTTTTAATAAATAAGTTGTTTGGAATACATGAAAAAGGGTGATATGTGGTTTCCAGGGCTTCTGTCCCGAAGGTGTATTGCCTCCTAGAGTTCTTCAAGGAGGATCACTCCTTTTACCCCGTTAATTGTCATTTTGCCTATTCCCTTATTCCCGTATGTAGCCGATATTTCCCGGATACGTTTTCTACTGTCAACAATTTTGGTATTTATATTTTTAAATGATTTAGGCAGGCGAAATAACCCTTCTTCCAGGCTGACATTGAGATCAAAGGCCAGGTTTGAAATATTTAATCGTATTTCAGATGACTCCTGGTCCAGCACAATGACAGCGGCCGGGTTATAAAAATGGTCCACACTGAAATCCGTAATTTTCAAGCTGAGATTTACGGCATCCGCGAGTTGACCGACATGTAAAGTAGAAAACCTTAAATCCCCATAAAGGGATTTAACATTCTCAATGTCGATCTCGTCCTTGCTGGAAATGAGCTCGAATGACTGAATGTCCCCTATTTTAATATCAGACCCGCTGCAACTTAAGCGCAGGTCGTTGGACCGGCTCAGCGCCAAACTTCCGTTTTTTACGGAAATTGTAGCATCGGTGATCATTTTGGCACGTAGTTTTCCATATTTCACTGATAGGTCTGCCCGATCAATATCATTGTTTATCCAAAGGTCACCGTGTTCCATATCTGTCTCCAATGTGCCTTCCCAGCCGTTAATAATGACATCGCCAAATTTGTTGGTTATCTGCAGTTCTGCAGGGGACGGAAGGCGGATCGTATAATCGATCTGAACATTGCTTCTGTCAAAATCAAAAGGATTCGCCTTATTAAAATATCTGGAAAAAAATCCGCTGCTTTTTTCAGCGATCTCCGTTTCAATGGTTATAAACCCGTCTACCGCCCTGATGTTTGGAGTGATGCGCTCAAGAAGGTTCTCTGCATTTTCTCTTTTTTTATGGCTGACGGTGATCTCAACGGCAATCTCAACGCTATTTTTATCCCAACCTTCCACGGTGATATCCCCATATTTGTTTTCAATGTGCAACTTTCCTGCACCTGTCATATCATAGATGTTATTGATGCTTTTAGACACCTTTTCCTGGGCTCGGAGTGCATGGCCCGCAAGTATTACCAAAAAAACCAGGAGTAATCTTTTATAAAGTATATCCATAACCTTCTTCTGTTTGTTTTAATGTGTCGATACGTGATAAAAGGGTTTCAATGAGTTCTATTCTTTTCTTGTAATTACCGATAATAGCCTCCAGAACAAGTTCATTATCCAGGTTCTTCTTCAGTTCCAATCGCAGGAGTTTATATTCCGCATCCAATTCATCCATAAATGACAAAAACTCTTCTTTGTCCCCGGCAGAAAGGTTGGGATGCTCCTGTACCATCTGCACATGGCTAAAAACCAAATTTTGATAGTGCCTGTCTATATCTTGTAATTCCAGGGCCATGCCATAGCCGGTTTCCATAAAACGCTCCTGATTTAAAAGGGATAACGTCAGGAATGCCGCTATTCCAAGGATCAGAATGATCCCGGCCGCCACGCGGAGCCCGAATGATCTCCATAATGGTATAGTTTTGGGTTTTGGGGACTCCAACCTGGACGAAATATTGGCCCAAATTTTTTCTTTGTCTGCCTGGTAATCGTCAAACAGACTTTTATGTTCCCTGATGTGTTTTTCAAAATGGTCCATCAAATGGTGTCAATTATGTCAATTAATTTTCTTTTTGCCCTGTGATACTGGGATTTGGAGGTCGAGGTTGAGATCTCTAAAATTTGCCCAATCTCGTTATGGTCATACCCTTCTATCAAGTAGAGGTTAATTATTTGCTTATAGCCGGCAGGAAGCTTTTCGATGGCCCTTTTCACTTTTATTATTTCCACACGGTCACAATGTTCATGGTCACTCTCGTTCTCAGTTAAATGGAATTCATGGACGTCGAGCGGGGCCAGCGGAATCCGCTTAATCTTAAGGTGGTTGATGCACCGGTTGATAACTATTCTTTTCAACCAGGCTCCAAAGGTGCTTTCATATTTAAAACCTTCCAGGTTTTTAAATGCTTCCACAAAGCTATCCTGTACAATGTCCTCGGCATCTTCCTTAGCGCCGAGCATACGCATGCCTATGTTGTACATGGCATCCACATAAAGCATATACAATTGATATTGTGAGCTTCTGTCGCCCGACTTACTTTTTTCAACGAGGTCCTTATGCCTGAAGCGAATGTGGGTCTGCAATGAAATTTAGACTTGTTTTACTTAATTAAAATGCCTTTTTAATCAGGTTTACCTTAAAAGACAATCCGAAAATAAAAAGGTTGCAATTTCCGGAGATAAAGTGGTGAATTTACCTATATCGTTAAGATTTCTTAAAAAGATTCGGGCGTTTTACGAAATGTAGTATTTTTATAAGATGGCTATGTTACAAAGAAAAGGCTTTCGCTTTACCACCTATGAGGCGCCGGACCAATCTCCTTTTGAAAAGCTTTTTGAAATTTTTCAGGAGCTCATCACACATACTTCTGGTGATGTGGATGAGGCCCTTGACTGGTTACGGGAACTGGACAAGGAATACGAACTCACGGATGAGGAATATACCATAGATGACTTTATTGAGGATTTAAAGGCCAAAGGCTTTCTAAGAGAGGAGTTTAAGGACGGCGGAAATGATGGAGAGCGCGAAGACGGGCCCGGGGAGGGTTCCTTGTCTATTACTGCCAAAATGGAAAGGATCATCCGCCAAAGGGCCCTGGATCAGATTTTCGGGAAATTAAAACGGAGCGGTGCAGGAAACCACCGAACGGGCAAATCCGGACCCGGAGATGAGCATACCGGGGAGTTCAGAGAATATCGCTTTGGAGATGGGCTGGAACATATTTCAATGACGGAAAGCCTTAAGAACGCACAGATCAATCATGGAATTGGCAATTTTTCGCTGAATGAAGAAGACCTGGTGGTTGAAGATACCCAATACAAAGCCCAAATGAGCACGGTCCTGATGATAGACATCAGTCACAGCATGATCCTGTATGGGGAAGACAGGATCACCCCCGCCAAAAAAGTAGCCATGGCCCTGGCAGAGTTGATTACGACCAGATATCCCAAAGATACGCTTGACCTTCTTGTTTTTGGAAATGACGCCTGGCCTATTTCAATTAAGGAACTTCCTTATTTAAAAGTCGGGCCTTACCATACCAATACGGTGGCAGGGCTACAGTTGGCCATGGATATGCTCAGGAGAAAGCGGAATACGAACAAACAGATCTTTATGATCACCGATGGGAAACCCAGCTGTTTGCGGCTGCCCGATGGAAACTATTATAAAAATAGTGTGGGACTGGATGACTACATTGTCGAAAAATGCTATGATATGGCCAGACAGGCCAGAAAATTACACATTCCGATCACCACCTTTATGATTGCCCAGGACCCGTACCTTATGCAATTCATCCGGCATTTTACGGAAGCCAATAAAGGGAAGGCATTTTTTACCGGGTTACAGGGATTAGGAGAGATGATCTTTGAGGACTATGAGGCAAATCGAAGAAAACGATTGAAATGACCGGGAAGTATCAAAGCAGAAACCTGAAGAAAGAAATATCAGGTATAAATTACAAAATTTTGAATGTAAAAAAATATTCTTGAAGAGAGAAAATGGCGTGAAGATGGTGCTCCCATTTCTGAGCTATTTCCTCTGTTCCTTACACGAAAGAAATGAGTTTGAATTACGCGAAAATTACAACCCTTGGTGAATTAAGAAAGGCAGGGTATCAAAAGAAAAGTATAAAGGATGAACTGCGAAACAATTTAATTGAACGCATCCGGGAAGGAAAGGAGACATTCCGTGGGGTCTGGGGGTATGAAAATTCCGTGATCCCCGAATTGGAAAGGGCCATCCTATCCCGGCATAACATCAATTTATTAGGACTTCGAGGACAGGCCAAAACCAGGCTTGCCCGTTTGATGGTAGATCTTCTCGATGAGTGGATTCCCGTTGTCAGCGGTTCAGAGATCAACGATGACCCGTTGAAACCCCTGTCGCGCTATGCCATTGAATTGATAAAAGAAAGAGGGGATCAGACCCCTGTTTCATGGTTGCACAGGACCGAGCGATTTTATGAAAAACTGGCCACCCCCGATGTAACTGTCGCCGATCTGATCGGGGATGTTGACCCTATAAAGGCGGCCAATCTCAAATTATCCTATGCTGATGACCGGGTCATCCATTTTGGGATGATTCCGAGGGCCAACCGGTGTATTTTTGTAATCAATGAACTCCCGGACCTCCAGGCCAGGATCCAGGTTTCCCTTTTTAACATCCTGGAAGAAGGAGACATTCAGATACGCGGCTTTAAACTTAGATTACCCCTGGATATGCAATTTGTATTTACGGCCAATCCTGAAGATTATACCAACAGAGGAAGTATTGTTACGCCCCTGAAAGACAGGATAGGATCACAGATATTGACCCATTATCCGGACGATCTCAAAACAGCCAGGAAGATCACCGAACAGGAGTCGAAGTTAGACGCCAGTCAGACAGAACGGGTGTATGTGCCCGATTTAGCCAAAGACCTGCTTGAACAGATAAGTTTTGAAGCACGGAAAAGCGAGTTTGTGGATGCCAAGAGCGGGGTCAGCGCCCGTGCCAGTATTACCGGCTATGAAAATCTGCTGAGCACCGCCGAACGCAGGGCCCTTAAAATCGGGGCAGATAAAACCACAGTGCGCCTTAGCGACTTTGTAGGAGTGATCCCGGCCATTACGGGAAAAATAGAACTGGTCTACGAGGGGGAACAGGAAGGAGTCGACAGCGTTGCGGGAATTCTTATTGAAGATGCTGTCAGGGCTTTGTTTCCGGATTATTTTCCCAGGATCAACAAACTGGAGCACAAAGACGCCGAAACCCCCTATGATGAATTGCTCCATTGGTTTTTTGAAGGCAATGGTTTTGAACTTTTGGATGATTTGACCGATGCCGAATACATCCGGCAATTAGACGGGATATCACCCTTGAATAGCCTGATAAAGACGCATCAGCCAGCGATGAAAAAGGAGGATACCTATTTCCTGAAAGAACTTTTGCTTTGGGGCCTGGTTGCCCATAAAAAACTGAGTAAGCAACGCTTTACCGAAGGTTTCCGGTTTAAGGACTTATACGGAAGTTTTATAAGTAAGTTATAACCGCCACGCATCAATTGTTTAATTTCCCTATTTCTTCGAACAATCGGTTGAAAGTGGCTATCTGGTCTCCATTAGGATCTTCATTGGGTTTCTTTCCGTAATACATGTCCAGAAAGTTATCTGCACTGGTCCAGATGGTTTGCAGAACCCCCCTGAATCGCTGTTTCATGACCTGTGTGGAAGATTCCCTGTTACCTATCAGCAGTTCCAATTGTTTCCCTGCCACCGCCGGATTTCGCCAGGGACAGGTAACCACATCAAATCCCTTGGTTGCAAAATAGACCGGGGTCTGATCGGGTCTCTCATAATGCCAATCGCAAATAACAATATCTTTAGGGATGAGGTCAATGGCGCGATGTGTACTGTTCATACTGGCCTCCCACATCCCGATGCCGGTGGTTTTGCCATCGATAAGGCGGTCTCCCCAAATCCAGAGTTTCTTTTTCCTCAATGCAAGGTGGTTCCTGATCCTGACCACTTCCCCGGCAAAAAGCTCTGCCTTGTCCTTCCCGCCGCAGCGCGGACAATCGGGGTTACCAATGTAGAATACCTCGTCCATTCCTGCATGGAAATGATCGGATTCAAAAACATCGAGAATTTCGTCTACCAATTCAAATACAATGTCGTGCACCCCGGGATGCAAAGGGCAATAACTCTTGCAATACAAGCCATCCTCATTGGGCCACTTGTATTCTTCGGGGAGGGAAATGTGCGGGGTTTCATCAAATTCAGGATAAACCTCCAGAAGTTTGCTGAGCGAGCTGTGCCAGGACTGATGCCCCAGCAGGTTAATTTGCGGAATAAGGGTGATCCCAGCCTTTTTACAGGCGGCTACAATACTCTTAACATCGGCCATGGAAAGAGCTTTTTCTCCAACGAGTTCGGGATGGGAAGAATATTGGTAGCCATAGTCTACCCTGAGAATTAAGGTATTGACCTTTTTGGCAGTGAGTTCTTCCGAAATAAAAGTTGTGAACCTCGTCAGGCCGTCAGCCCTGGGGGCGGCAATACAAAGCCCTCTGACCGGAATAAGACTGTCCAGTGGGGACTGTGCCTCTACGCTTATCATCAATAGTGCAAAGAACAGGAACAGAAGTTGCTTTTTCATAAAAGTATCTTTTGGATCAAAGGACATAAAAATACACTAAAAAACCCCTGGACTCAAATTTCGGTCAGAGCCAGGGGTATTTTCTTCATAGCAATCATTTTCCCGTTATACCTGGTATGCAGGTAAATTGAAAATAAATGAACTTCCTTCCTTCGGTTTGCTCAATACCGTAATGGTGGTATCATGCAAATCCATGATTTTCTTTACGATAGCCAGGCCCAGCCCATATCCCTGTTTTTGCGGGCCTTTGTCTACTTGTTTGTAGCGGTCAAAAATATAGGGCTGTTCACTCAGGGGGATTCCTGTGCCGGTATCCGTTATATTTATTTCAACGTTCTTGTCCCTGCGTTTTAGCGATAATATAACTTTACCGTTGGGTTCCGTATATTTTATGGCATTCTCTATGAGGTTTTGCAATGCGCGTTCTACAAGGCTAACATCGGCAAACACCATACTGTTCTCTTTCGGGTTGTCGAGTTCCAGGGATACTTGTTTTTGCGCCGCAATTACTTTGAATTTTGCGATAAGGTCATGCGATAATTCAGTAATTGAAAAAGGCTCTTTTTCAGGACTTACCTGTTCCGATTCCAACTTGGAATATTCAAACAATTGATTGATCAGTTTGGATAGCTTATCAACATTGTCATGGGTAATCTGAAGATATTCCTCTTTTTCGGTATCTGTAAGCGAACTCTTTTTCATTTGCATCGTCTCCACGTACCCCTTTAATATGGCCAGCGGGGTCCGGAGGTCATGGGAGACATTGGCAATTAATTCTCGTCTCAGGCCGTCTACCGATTTCATTTTATCGATATTATCCACGATGGTATCGGCCATTTCGTTAAAGGCATGAGCAAGTCCTTCTATGTCCGACTTTTCGGGGTCTTCAATTCGCACAGCCAGATCCCCTTCCCGGAACTTACGGACCGTACTTGTGATCAACCTTAGATTTTTGGTCAGGAACCATATGCTGAGCAGCGCTATGATGGTGGCGAAAATCATCGTCAGGACTGTTGCCCCAATGCCCAGCTTAATAAAATACTGTGCCAGAAGATTATCACTGATCAGTTCAAATTCCTTTCCTGCCAGGATGATATAAATGTAACCTTCCCTGCCGTCGACATTAAAGGATGCAGCCGAAAATATTTTTTGCTCGCCGGGATTCCTGGGATCATCGCCCAGAATGAAATTTTTGCCCTGGTCCCTGATAAACGATTGTATGGGTGCCAGGGAGATATTCTTAACTGGGGCATTTACACTGTGGTCAAGGACAACGGAGTACAATAGTTCACCCGCATTGTCTAACAGGTAAACCTCAATACTTTGATTGACAGCCATCATATCGTGCATGAGGTCACCGAAGAGCGGTTTGTTTACACTGCCGTCTTCGAGGAACGGTGACGCATTTTGGAATTTTTCATTGATCACATGGCTGGCAACATCCGCATTTACACGTTGTATGGCGGCCTGGTTATGCTTATTGGCAAAATATGCCGTAATAAAAATATAGGAGGACCCCATCAGCAGGATAATCAGGATAAATGCCAGCCATAATTTCTTTACCAGTCTCGGGGTTAATGTCTTGCTATTTTCACTCATGAAGCGATGTCTTCGTTAAACTTATAACCCACACCCCAGGTCGTAAGGATATAGGTGGGATTTGCCATATCCGATTCTATTTTGGCCCGTAAACGGTTAATATGGGAATTTACCGTATGCTCGTACCCTTCAAAATTATATCCCCATATCATATTTAAAAGTTCACTTCTCGTGTAATTCCTGCCCGGATTGGATGCCATCAAGACCAAAAGTTCAAACTCCTTGGGTGAAAGTTCAATACGGCGGTCATTGACCAGTATTTTGCGTTTATCAATGTCGATATGAAGATTTTCATAAGACAATACAGCAGTGCCCTGTTCACGTTTTGAGGGGGCATTGGTCCTGCGCATGACCGCTTTGATCCTCGCCAGGAGCTCTCTGATACTAAAGGGTTTGGTGATGTAGTCGTCCGCA
>DATGCB010000318.1:0-2643 GCA_035312365.1 Eudoraea sp.
AAACTCCGAACCTTTACCCCAGCGTGGGATCAAATTGTCGCAGACGATTGGTCGAGAAGCCGGCTCGCTTCCTTCTCTAACGGATTCACTATGACTCACGCCATCCAGGTCCTCCGGAAAATCCGCACCGGCTAATTCGCACACTGTCGGGAATAAATCAATCAATGCCACCGGTGTGCGCGCCACCGAAGGAGCGAGCAGTCCGCTACGGTGTTCAGGCAAGGAAATCATCATCGGGGCTCGGGCGCTCGCCTCGTGAAACGACTGCTTCCACCAACTTCCATGCTCGCCGGCCATCTCGCCGTGGTCGGATGTATATACAATGATCGTATTTTCCATTAAATTATGAGCTTCCAGGTGGTCCAGAAGCCGGCCTACATTCTCGTCAACCGCCTGAATAGTTCCCAGGTAATCCTGCATATAACGCTGGTAGCGCCATTTCATCAGTTCTTCTTCAGACATGGACGGAAAGGCTTTTTTAAATGCATTATTCACCCGGGTATATACCCTTCGAAAATTCGAAAGCTGGGAGGAATCCAGTCGGTTAATTCCAAACTCATACCTCAGTTTATCAATGCCAATCTCCGGAAGGTCCATCTCATCCATGGTCTCTGGGAAAATTTTAGAATCCCCGGACCAGCTCAGGTGTTTAAGAATACTCATTTCGGCTTCCGCCGCTGCGGGTCTCCCGGCATAATCATCAAAGAGCGTTTCAGGCTCAGGGAATGTCTTGGTGGTAAATTCATCCATATGCCTTTCCGCCATCAACCAGGATCTGTGCGGTGCCTTATGCAGGTACATGAGCATAAAAGGATCTTCCTTATTGCGTTCGTTTTGTAGCCAATCCAGGGTCATATCCGTAATAATATCGGTTACATATCCACTGACATTTATTTCCCCCTCATTTTTTGTTATAAAGTCCGGATTGTAGTAAGATCCCTGGCCCGGCAGAATTTTAAATTGATCAAAGCCCTTCGGACTGTTGCCAAAGTGCAGCTTTCCGAACATTGCAGTCTGATAACCGGCATTCTTTAATATTTGAGGAAAGGTGACATTCGTGGTATCAAAAGGAAAATGGTTGTCAATTTTGCCATTTATATGTGAATGCTTACCGGTAAGAATGGTGGCTCTTGAAGGTGCACAGATAGAATTGGTGACACTTGCGTTGGTAAAGAGCATCCCCATTTCGGCAATGCGGTCAATATTCGGAGTTTGTATCAGCCGGTCATCGTATGCCGAAATGGCCTGGTACGCATGATCGTCAGACATTATAAAGACAATGTTAGGCCTTTTGGGTTCTTCCTTCACAGTTGTCTCGCATCCGGAGGTTAAAATAAAGGCGATGACGCATAAAAGTAATAATGGGCTTTTCATGGAATTGGAAGTTTGAAACCGGTGTTTATTGTATGATAGCTGAAGGTAATAAAAACCTTTGGATTTTGGTGTAATTTTTAAGTGAAACACATTATTGTCTCATTTTGTTACAATAATACTTTGTTATCTTGCGATTTTGTTCTTTATTTGAAAAAAATACTAGTTTGAATACTAAAAAGTCAGAAGCATATTTTAGGCGCGAGGATTATATAGAAAATCTATCCTACGATTCTGTCATCTTCGGATTTAATGGAAAGCAGCTCAAAATACTGATTCTGGAATATCACAATACCAGCCTTTTTGCGCTACCCGGAGGTTTTGTCAGGCGAAATGAAAACCTGGATGAAGCTGTAAAGAGAGGCCTAAAAGAACGCACCGGGCTGCAGCATATCTATTTGGAACAGTTCCATACGTTCGGAAGCAAGGGCCGGTCGGATCCACAGGCGATGAAACGAATTCTGGAAGCAAACAGGCATAACCGGAGAGAGCATGAATGGATGCTCGACCGTTTTCTGACAGTAGCCTATTATGCTCTGATCAATTATGATGAAGTAAACCCACAACCCGATGAATTCTCCGATAGTATTAATTGGTACCCTATTGATGAATTGCCTCCGCTGATGATGGACCATCGTGAGATTGTTGAAAAAGCGTTACAGACCCTGAGGGATAATCTCGAGAAGAAACTGGTAGGCATGAACCTCTTGCCTGCCAAATTTACAATGAAGCAACTGCAGCAGGTGTACGAGGCCATCCTCGGCGAAAAACTGCGGCGCACCTCTTTCCAGCGAAGGCTTCTGGGAATGGACATTTTGGAGCGCCATGAAAAACTGTATCAGGGCAGGGCCCATAAGGCACCATATCTGTATAGTTTTAGGCTAAATGACATGAATGACATAGAACAATCGATAACGCTTTTAAATAAATGATGAAAATGAAAAATTCAACGATTACGACTACCATGAAACTAATGACCCTTACCCTTCTGGTAATAGGGCCTTTGATGGCTACTGCCCAGGAAAGATTCGGGGGCCTGGCCCTGTACACCGTGCGCGACGCCATGGGCAGTGATGCCAGGGCTACCTTAAAAGCCGTAGCGGATGCCGGCTATAAGAATGTTGAGGCTGCCGGCTATGAGGATGGAAAATTTTACAATATGTCCCCTGAAGATTTTAAATCGGTCCTTATGGAACTGGGCCTTACCCCAATAAGTAGCCATCAGGCCAGCGTAACGCTTGAAAATGCCGACGGGATGATGGCCGATGTAAA
>DATGCB010000319.1:0-5326 GCA_035312365.1 Eudoraea sp.
AGGAGCAGTTATATATCACCGGAGTGCCGCAACTGGTGCCTGAAAGCGAAGCGGGTATTGTTCTGGATCAATTGATTTCGGATTACCAGCAGGAAGTCCCTGCAGATAGTTTTTCACAGTCCGATGTGGTTGCAAAAACCCTGTGTAGGTCCCTGGCGGTAAAGACTGGGGAAATACTCGATAATACCTCTCAATTGGCATTGGTTAATGACCTGTTTGCCTGTAAGGAATCTGGTATAAGTCCGTTTAACAAACCAATATATGTGACCGTTTCCGAAGCGGATATTGACAAAAAATTTATGTAAATGGGTAGACTAACCAATGCAATTAAGCACCTGCTGATCATTAATGTTCTTTTCTTTATTGCCACCAACATTTATGGAGATCAAATGTACCAATGGTTCTCTCTTTGGTTTCCCAGGAACGAAAATTTTCATTTGTGGCAGATTGTTTCCCATATGTTCATGCATGGCGGATTTACCCACATCCTATTTAATATGTATGCCCTGTGGGCCTTTGGGAGCCCTTTGGAACGCATGTGGGGAAGGAACAAATTCCTGTTTTTCTATTTTTCGGCAGGCATAGGAGCGGCATTAATACACACAGGTGTCAATTATTATTATTTCAATGAGGGCATAGATGCCATCCTGAAATCCGGTCTTGACAGCACCCAGATTATGGAGATCGTGGTTGACGGAAAGTACAGCCCTGATTGGTATAACCTGGCGTCTAAAAGCACCATAGATAATTTCCTGGGAGCATATAATACCCCGGCTGTCGGAGCTTCCGGAGCTATTTATGGCATATTGGTAGCCTTTGGGATGTCCTATCCCAACAGTGAATTATTCCTTATTTTCTTACCAATCCCGATAAAAGCCAAATTTTTTATCCCGGTCCTGATCGGGCTAGATTTGTTTTCGGGGGTCACAGGGTATTCTATTTTTGGAAATGGTATTGCCCACTTTGCTCATGTCGGAGGTGCGCTTTTTGGTTTTGTGATGATGTGGTATTGGAAGAAAAACCAGTTCAATAAAAACAGATGGCATTGATAATGGACATTTGGAAGAAATCGTTAAGTGGTAATGAGGCCAGATAATAAAGAGGTAAATTTGAAGGTACATGGGATGACGGGGTACCTGCTTACCTCAACCGGGAATTAACCGGCCTGTAAACAAAAATCAACTGCAGGGAATAGTATGCCCTTATAAAGGATTTAATGAGTACTGGGAATCTAAAATATCAGTTTGCGCGATTGAGCATTGCTGAAAAGCTAATTGCCATCAATGTCCTGGCGTATATTATCAATGGGCTTATTCCCTTTTTGCTTGGAATGCATCCCGATAGCATGCTGCAATGGTTTGAATTGCCCAAAGATTTTTTCGATTTTTTGTCTCAACCCTGGTCCATAGTCAGTTATTCATTTTTTCATGGTGGCATCTGGCATTTGTTCTGGAATATGGTGATGCTTTATTTTTCAGCGAGGATATTTCTGAATCTGTTCGGCCCCGGTAAATTCATAAATGTTTATTTTTTGGGCGTCATTTTGGGAGGGTTGCTTTTTCTCCTCAGTTACAATGTCTTTCCGGCACTCCTTGGCGTTAAAACGGCATTGATCGGAGCTTCTGCAGGTGTTACGGCGGTGCTGATCTTTATTTGTGCATATATCCCAAACCAGGAGGTAAGGCTGTTTATTATCAATGTAAAGCTTTGGTATATCGGGGTGTTTTTTGTCCTTGTTGACCTCATTCAAATTCCGAGCAGTGGGAATGCCGGAGGCCATCTTGCACATTTGGGAGGTGCCATTTTAGGCTATGTTTACGCGCGGCAATTGTTGCATGGGAAGGATATTGGCGCTGGTTTTTCCAGATTTTTAGAAGGCGTGGGAGACTTGTTTAAAAGGAAGGAAAAGAAAGCCCCTCTGAAGACGGTCTACCGCAAAAAGAATGCCGGTACAGTTTCCAAAGTAAATTACGATAAAGCAACCCGGCAGCGGAAGATTGATACTATCCTGGATAAGATCAGTAAGTCGGGATACGAAAGTCTCTCAAAGGCTGAAAAGGATTTCCTCTTTAAAGCCGGGAAGGAGGAATGAGGCCATGGATGAATCTTCATTTACCCAAGCCGCAGTACAGGGGGTATTTTTTTTGCGCCGGGGGCGTAATGGTCCCGTTCAACTGCTGAAGACGGGAAGATAATACCTGCGGCCATACGCGCTACCGGACCGAAAGGGTTCGGTGTGGTTGCTTCCCTGATGTGTTGAATATTACTTCTGTCTACAAAGCTGGAATTCAATTGAATTTGGAAGCAATCAACCAACAATCCATGCTGTCCGCAAAAATATGGATCAGCAATGCGATCCCAAAAATGCGACTTTGCTTAAATAAAAGTAAGGCGACATAAGCGGCTATCGCCCAATAGGTGTGCAGTGGATGAAAATTGATACTACACCGGCCGGCATCAAAAACCGGTTGGGCCAGAAGATGGTCAGCATCAATCACAATACCCGCCAGGAGGATCAGGATAATCATACCCCTGTTTTCCTTAAAAAACAAAAATCCGATCGCTACCGGTAGCAGGAAATGAATCCCGTAATGAATCATCAGCCTATACATGGAGAAAATTCAGGTCTTGTTGTTGCAGGTAATCACGTGCACGGCTGCCCTCATTGAAAAGCAGGTCAAGCACACTTGCATTTTTGATAAACCCGTGCCGGTCGCCAAAAACCTGAACATAATTCAGCTGTTTTATAGGAACTGCTTTTTTGGCATTGACAAGAAACCTGGCATCCTGATAACAGGAGACAGATGGCTTGTACCCGCTGGTCTTCCGTTTTGGCATTTCTATTTCCAGACAGCGGCAGATTCCGGCAATTGCATTGAAATTAAAGTCGAGCAAAAAATCAAACCTCCGTTCGAATAATGGGGCCAGGTCTTCCTCGTAAAATTCAAAAAAGGGGGATGTCCTGTATGCTGTTTGCAAGGACCGCCAGTGCTGGCGTTGCCATTGATAGCTATTGTCTATGTGCACCTCCTTGTACTTTTGCCTCCCCTGTTCGCCCCCGGCATGCCTGATGGGGATGGTAAGCATATGTCTTCCCCGGTCGGTGCAGATATGACACCGGTTCCGGAAGGTCTGTTTCTGGTAATTGTCCGCAATTTCCCAGGTAACATGATGTTGTGCCAATACTGCAAATGAAGCAATATTGGGGAAATAGGTAGGGTGGAGAAGGAAGTGCGAAGTCAATTTGTGAATATGTGGATTCGTTAATTCCTTAACTGATACTTTCTCAAAGCGTTTAATTTATTGGTAATAGTTTCGATTTGTGTCCTTGGTTCCGGTAACTTTTTAAGTACTAATATCCAATACATGAGAAAGAATAAGCCAATTTAATACTTTTGCTTTTACGCAAAGAGCCAAGGTAGTAAAATGTGCTTGATCTTTGGCCGTTTTTCCTGAAGAACCCTCCGCTATATTCGTACAGATAGCAATGGTAGCACTCCTCAATTGGGCAATTATCCGAATGTTTCAGATTTTCGAGACGATCGCGTACATATCCCCGGTAAATTCATTTGATTTTCTCCAGACGTCCAATTTTTCGAAGGAACAGGGATACCTTTTTGTCTTCAGGATCGTTTGACTAACAAATCCACAGAAATCGGATCAAATTTTTTGGCTACTGTTTGTCTTTCACTTTTTTCTTACGTCGTTTCCAGAAATAATCAAACACAAAATACGCTGCCAAAAGGATCAGGAAGTGTTTAAAATAGGATCTTGGTTCCCCATCTCCGCCAACAGTGGTGAATATCCTGTCCCACCTGGGGCGCCAACTGGCCATGCCATCCTTAAAATTATCGAAGCTCAACCAAATAAAGATGGGCTTCCCAACAATATGGTTGGCAGGGACATATCCCCAGGACCTGCTGTCTTCAGAATGATCGCGGTTATCGCCCATCATCCAGTAGTAATCCTGCTTGAAAGTATATGTATCTGTAGCGGATCCGTTGATTATAACCTGATTACCGGAAACGCCGACAATATTTCCTTCGTAGTCGCGGATTATTTTTTTGTACAGGGGAAGTGACTGCAGGTCGATGGGAACCGTATCGCCTTTTCCGGGAATATAAATTGGCCCGAAATTATCATTATTCCACGGATAGGAAGGATTTTGCGGGAAGATGTTCCGTCCCTGCTCGCCTGCCGGGTCTAAAATTTTCACTACCGAGTCTATGGCCGAATTATTGCGTAATTTTTGCACCATTTCATCGGTAAGTGTTACCAGGCGCTGTCTGTCCGTTAACTCGCGAAGTGATAACCCCGCCTGTCTGATCACCTTGGGGGGCATTCCTTTTGCTCCTGTGATCAATTCAATTTCGCCGTTTGCATTTTGCCCTCCGCGAATGTTATTTTTAGAAAGCACGTTGATCTGATTCTGATTCAGGGGCCCGGAAATATATGTCCTGTAGAAGTCATCCACGCCAAGGCTTACCAGTAATTTGGAAGATACTCCTTTCTCAGCATACACCGTATAGTCATATTGCGGTTTTGCACGGTCGGACAGTTGCAATTGTTTTCCGTTGATGTGGACAAAACCGTCGATGACCGCCAGGGAATCTCCCGGCGTGCCCACGCAGCGTTTTACATAGTTGGATTTTTTGTCAATTGGTTTATTAACGCCTTTTTCCTTTTTAAAGAATACCCGTACAGTGTCGGCCGGCCAGCTGAATACCACAATGTCGTTCTTTTCAATGGTTTGAAATCCGGGTAACCTCATATAAGGGAGCTGAGGGTTGTTCAAATATGAACGAATGCCCAAGCCGGGAATTGTATCATGCACCATGGGTGCTGCAATAGTGGTCATCGGTACTCGTGCCCCGTAATGGAACTTACTTACAAACAGTAAGTCGCCAATACGGAGTGTCCGTTCCAGGGATCCGGTCGGGATGACATATGGCTGAATGAAATAAGTATGCACAAGGGTGGCCGCAACCACGGCAAATACAATGGAGCTTACCCATTCCCCTAATCCGCTTCGAGGATGCAGGCTTCTATCTTCTATATAGGTTACCTCCAAAGCATAGTTAACGTAAAAGATGTAGAAGCCCAGGGTGATGATAGCCAACCAGGTTTCCGCCAGGCTGTTGCGGCCATAACTACGGATGGTCTCAACCCAGATCACCGGGAACATCAGAAGATTGATGATAGGGATAAACAACAGGATCACCCACCACTTGGGCCGCCTGATGATTTGCATCAAAACAATTGCGTTATAAACAGGAATAAGCGCTTCCCAGGCTTTTCTGCCTGCTTTGACATATAATTTCCAGGT
>DATGCB010000320.1:0-4931 GCA_035312365.1 Eudoraea sp.
TATTTCCCAAAAGATGTGAAAATCAGTTTTTTTACCGTTGAAGATAATTCTGTAATCCCCTTGCAGAATTAAATTTTCCATAATTCATGTTAAGTTTTCTTAATAATCTATTAAAACTATAGGCTTAAAGTAATATTCTGGCTTTTTTAACGTAATTCTTAAATAAATACGTTTACATTTGAACACTCTATCATATCTATAGGAATAATAAAAGTTATTGAGATCATGGTACTTTCAGAACAACAAATAGACCGGTTAAATAGTCAGTTCAAAGGTATCCCGCCAGAGGAAATAATTTCGTGGGCCATACAATTTGCGCATAACCCGGTAATCACAACGAATTTCAGGCCTTACGAGGTTGCCATTTTACATGCTGTTACGGATGTTAAAAGGGATATTCCGGTGATTTGGTGTGATACGGGTTACAATACCCCAAACACTTATCAGCATGCCGAGGAATTAACGTATCGGTTAGGGCTTAACATAGCCCTGTATGTGCCGAGGCAAACTTCCGCCCACAGGGATGCAGTCATGGGGATACCGCAAATAGACGATCCAAGGCATGCCGAGTTTACGAATCAGGTAAAATTAGAGCCTTTTGAAAGGGCCATGAAGGAACACCAACCCGATGTTTGGTTCACCAACCTCAGAAAAGGTCAGACCGCTTTGCGTGACACGCTCGATATTCTGAGCCTTGACAAAAACGGAGTTTTAAAGGTGAGTCCGTTTTACCACTGGACCGATGCGCAGCTGGATGTTTATTTGAAAGAGAGGAATTTGCCCAACGAACACAAATATTTTGATCCGACCAAAGTCCTGGAAAACAGGGAATGCGGATTACATACCTAGGGTTTGTTCTGGCAGGGACCTGTAACAAAGTTTCCACGATCATTTACAATAAGTGCATTGAAATACAATTAAAAAAATAATATTATTAAATCTATAAAATCTATAGGATTAATAATATAACAAATCAGATATCCGGAGATACCATTTAATTATGCAAAGTTTCAGAACCGAAATAGAAAACCCAGTTGTAGAAAGAGACATCCTTGAACTCGAGAAAAAAATCAGACAGTTTAAGGAGGGCGAACTTGATGAGGAGAAATTTCGGAGCCTTCGCCTGGCCCGGGGAGTTTATGGCCAACGGCAGGAAGGTGTCCAAATGATCCGCATTAAATTGCCTTATGGAAAAGTGGGGGCAAGACAATTGCGCAGAATTTCCGATGTGGCCGATGAATATTCTACGGGCAGGTTACATATTACCACACGTCAGGATATACAGATCCACTATGTGGACCTGGAACGGACCCCTGAATTGTGGGCGAATCTGGAAAAAGATGATGTTACACTGAGAGAAGCATGTGGCAACACGGTACGGAATATTACGGCAAGTGAAACCGCCGGTATCGATCCCGAGGAACCATTTGACGTTTCTCCGTATGCCCAGGCATTATTTGAGTATTTCCTGAGAAACCCGATCGGACAGGAGATGGGTCGGAAATTCAAGGTTTCCTTCTCTTCCAGCGATGCAGATACAGGACTTTCCTATATGCACGACCTGGGCTTTATCCCCAAAATAGAAAACAACATCCGTGGATTTAAAGTGATGCTGGGTGGTGGGCTTGGATCGCAACCACGGCATGCGGATGTACTTTACAGTTTCCTTCCTGCGGATAAGATCATTCCGCTGATGGAAGGCGTGATAAGGGTCTTTGACCGTTACGGGGAACGAAAAAGCAGGGCCAAGGCCCGGATGAAGTTCCTGCTGAAGGACCTTGAACTCGATGGGTTTAAAAAGTTGCTGGAAGAAGAACAGCGGGCCATACCCTATGCCTCATATCCGATTGATGTGGCTTCCTACCCCGGGGTGACGATTGCGGACCCTGACGTACCCGCGGTTGAGATAGAGGATACCCAGGCCTTTGAACAATGGAAATCCACCAATCTGATACCACAAAAGCAAAACGGATATGTGGCCATTGGCATCAAAGTGCTGCTTGGGGATTTCTATACGGATAAAGCGAGGGAATTAGCCGACCTGGTGGAGCGATATGCCGCGGGAGAAATACGGCTGACTTTACGGCAAAACATCATCATACCTTATGTTAAGGAGGCCTTGCTTCCCTATTTTTATGTTGCACTCAAAAAACTGGGTTTTGCGGAAGAAGGATATAATAAAGCCCTGGACATCACGGCCTGTCCCGGGACAGATACCTGTAATTTGGGGATAGCCAGTAGTACGGGGATCGCAGAGGAACTGGAACGACTTATAAAAGGGGAATATCCCCAGTATGTCAGCAACCCGGATGTGGTGATCAAGATCAGCGGGTGTATGAACGCCTGCGGACAGCATAATATGGCGCACATCGGATTTCAGGGAATGTCGATCCGAACCAACGATAAAAGGGTGGCCCCGGCCCTACAGGTGCTCCTGGGTGGCGGAAATTTTGGGGATGGAAATGGAAGGTTTGCAGATAAGGTGATTAAAATTCCAAGTAAAAGAGGACCCCAGGCACTACGCCTGATACTGGATGATTTTGAAGCGAACAGCGCCGGTGATTCTTATGAAGTTTACTATGCCGAAAAGGGAGAATATTACTTTTATGAATTGCTAAAACCGCTGGCCGATATCGAAAATTTAACAGCGGAGGATTTTGTTGACTGGGGCAATACGGAACGCTATAAAAAAGCAATTGGGGTCGGAGAATGTGCCGGGGTTGTGATCGATCTGGTAGCCACCTTGTTATTTGAAAGCGAGGAGAAAATTGAAAATGCCCAGGTCGCCCTCGACTCGGGCAAATGGGCTGCGGGAATTTATCACACTTATTCGTCTATGGTGAATGCTGCAAAAGCCCTGCTTACTTCGGAAAATATTAAAACAAATACGCATGCCGGTATAATTAAGGATTTTGACACCCATTTCACGGCGACTAAAAAACTTGATTTACCTACCTCTTTTGAGGCGTTGGTATTGCAGTTGAATAAAAATGAGCCAACAGGAAAATTTGCGCATGACTATTTAGAGGATGCACTGGCATTCCTCAAGCGGGCTGAGGCTTATAGAAAACTGGAACTTGAACATGCATAGGAGACCAAAATTGACAGTAGTAGGGGCAGGCCCGGGGGATGTAGACCTTATTACCCTGAAGGCCATCCGCACTTTAAAGAGTGCGGATGTCGTTTTATATGATGCCCTGGTAGATCCGGGATTATTGTCCTACGCACCGGGTGCCGAGCATATTTTCGTGGGAAAGCGAAAAGGTTGTTATGCCTTTCAGCAGGAACAGATCCATGAATTGATCGTGAACAGAGCCAGAAGCCACGGCCATGTGGTACGACTCAAAGGGGGAGATCCGTTCGTATTTGGCCGCGGGGCTGAAGAAATGGCATATGCGGCCGAACACGGCCTGGAAACGGATTTGGTTCCCGGAATTTCATCCTGTGTGGCCGTTCCGGCTATGCAAAATATCCCGGTCACCAAGCGCGGTGCCTCCGAGAGTTTTTGGGTGATTACCGGAACCAACAAGGAACATAAATTGTCTGATGATGTGCATTTGGCCGCTAAGTCGAACGCCACAGTCGTCATTTTGATGGGCATGTCCAAATTAGCCGAAATCGTGTCCCTGTTTCAGGCGGAAGGCAAAGGGGGCACCCCTGTTGCCATCATCCAAAACGGGACAAAGGAAGGCGAGCGGACAGGGGTTGGTACTATAGACAGTATCCTGGACGAGGTGGAAAGACAACACCTGAGGAACCCGGCCATAATCATTATCGGAGAGGTTGTGCGGCACCGGGCCACAATTGAACGTTTGGAAGGGGTCAGCGAGTTACAAAAAAATATATAGGCAAATGGAACGCAACAACTTATATCCTATTTTCCTCAAGACCGGGCGGCTGCATGTGTTGATCGTCGGGGGAGGGAATGTAGCAGAGGAAAAGTTACGGTTTTTAACCAAGTCGAGTCCGGATGCCCAGGTGACCATGGTTGCGCCTCTTTACCGGCAAAACACTTTGGAGCTTGCAGAGAAGTTCCACGTGAAGCTGATCACCGATTCTTACAATGCCGGTTACCTCCATGGTAAACATATGGTGATCGCTACCACCGACAATCCCGAGGTAAATATTCAGGTATACAATGATTGCAGGGCAGAGGACAAATTAGTCAACGTGGCAGACAATCCGCCTTATTGTGATTTTTATATGGGCGGCATAGTGACCAAGGGAAATGTGAAAGTGGCAATTTCAACAAACGGGAAGTCTCCCACCACAGCCAAGAGGCTGCGCCAATTTTTTGAAGAGGTCCTCCCGGATGATATTGACCATTTGGTAAAAAATCTCAATACCTACAGGAATACCCTGAAAGGCGATTTTGAATCCAAGGTGGATAAGATGAATGAGGTCACAAAAGTGTTGGTTGAAAAGAGCGGGAATCAAACCGTCCCGACGAGTCAGAAGTAAACCTTATAATTTAGGAATTAGATCAATGATTACAACAGATATACTTATTATTGGAGCCGGCCCTACGGGCCTTTTTACTGTATTTGAAGCAGGGTTGCTCAAGATGAAAACCCATCTGATCGACGCGTTGCCGCAACCTGGCGGTCAATGCTCTGAGATCTACCCAAAGAAACCCATCTATGATATTCCGGCTTACCCGGAGATCATGGCCGGGCACCTGGTAGAACGGCTTTTGGAGCAAATTAAACCTTTTAATCCGGGATATACGCTTGGTGAGCGGGCTGAAACGCTGGAGCGTCTGGAGGACGGTTCATTTATTGTCACCACAAACCGCGGTACCGCTCATCATGCACAGGTAGTGGTGATCGCAGGAGGCCTGGGTTCTTTTGAACCAAGAAAGCCCCCCATAGAAAACATTCGTGACTTTGAAGACAGGGGTGTTGCCTATATCATAAAGGACCCGGAGGTAT
>DATGCB010000321.1:0-8357 GCA_035312365.1 Eudoraea sp.
CGTCGTTCGCGGTAAGGAAAACCTCTTTAAAGGGCTCCGAAAAAGAGTAGGTGTAGTCCTGCGGGAGTACTGTCGGCAAAAAAATAAGTTTTTCCTGGAAAAAGTGCACCATAACAACCAATAGTATATAGCCTGCCAGCAGTATTTTGACAATCCTTGCAAATTTACGCATTGACCTGCTTTGAAGAATGCTTTACGTGAATACTGGAGCCTTCCAGATCTATTTTTTTCGGCCTGGAAGTAATGATCTCGCTCAGCATTTTATGATACGATTCAAAGGTGTTTAAATTTTTATGCCCTCCACCGATTACTGTGTAAAGCGTGGTGGACTTCGATTTGATCTTGGAGAGCTTCACACTTGTTTTATAGGGGATCAGTTTGTCATCTGTGCCGTGGATAATATGTATAGGGCAATTGACATACTTCAGCCATTTGTACGTGGGCATTGGGAATTTAAGCAAAAGGGAGAGCGGCATAAAAGGCACGTACTTTTTGGCAACCTTACTGAGACTGTAATAAGGCGCATCCATGATAAGCATGCGCGGATCATTCATAGAAGCCAGCTTCGCGGCAAAACCCGAACCAAGGGATCGGCCATATAGGATAATGTATTTTTCGGAGACATTCTCCTTGATCTTATTGTAGATCACCTGGAGATCCCTTTTTATCGCTTTTTGTGTTCGTCTCCCCGTACTCTTGCCAAACCCGCGGTAATCCACCATAAGAACATCATACCCGTGGCGGGTAAAATCTACTGCGAATTTACCCCACCCTTTAATGCTTTTAGAATTCCCCTTGAGATAAAAAACGATGCCCCTGGGATTTTTGGCCTTAAACCGAAGTCCGTTGATGGTCGCCCCATCCCTGGTTTGAACATTGTACTCCTCAGTTTCCTGATTGCCATAATGGAACTCAAAATCCGCAGGTAATTTTTCAGGCTTAAACATCAGGTAGTCCTGTAAAAAATAGACGAGAATACTGATCACCAGATAGATCGTGATGACAACCAGCAAAATGTAACCCCATGTTGGCATAACAGGACTTTTGGTCAAATTACAAAAATAAAGCTACAATACAGGGAAGTTTCCCAGGGAGCTTAACCAAAAAAAGAGCACCTTGTGGTGCTCCTTAGTCCTATTTAACTATGATAACTTACTGAGAATCGTCGGTAACACGATCAATCTCTTCGTTCACATCCTCATAAGCGTCTTCCACTTCATCTGCGGCGTCCTCTGCCCCTTCTTCCATCTTATCCGCCGCATTCTCTACGGAATCCTCAACTTTCTCCCCTGTTGTTTTCGTATCTCTGCATCCGCTCAGGATGATCGAGCCACAAAATATTACCAATAAGCTCCAAACGACTTTTTTCATGTTTAAAAAATTTAAGTGTTTTATTATTTTCCTCTCTTTATTTTTCATTCAATACGCTATAACTTTCAATGAAGAATTCTACATTTTCCCCGGTATTGTTTGTAAAAATATAGGATTCCTTAGGATCCTTCAAGCCTGAAATGGTGATGCTTTCAGATTCCAGAATTTTTAAATTTTCTCCGTCTTCAACGGCGACCAAAATTTCATCATTGGTAGTGACCAGGGTGAAATCGGTCTTGTCCTCGGCCGTATAGCTAAAAACGATCCTTTCTTCATAGGAATCATCTTCATCGTTATCTATAAGTACGGTCTTGATAACCTTCTTCGGGCCTTTAACCCTGTCCTGATTAATTTTGCCTTTGTCTTCATCCTCAAAGTACATGGGCTGGTTGATCTCGGTGGTTACCTTTACGGAATTCTCTATCACTTCCATTCCATTGTTTACTTTATAGGTTCGTTTTGTGGTTTCCTTGTCAATGGTATTTCCCATTACAGCCCCTTCAGCCTCAGCGGAGAGGTCCTCCTGAGCAGTTAGGGCAGTTAAAGAAATCAAAGCGAGTAAAAGGCATGTTCTTCTGATAATTTTCATATTACTTGTTTATTTGTATTTATATAATTATTAATATGTACTGATTTGAGCCGATTTTTAATCGGCTTCTTAGCAATGGCCCGCATATCAGCCGGCCTTTAATTGCCTAGAAATCATCGGTTTCAGTGTTGCAAATTAGCTCCATCATGCTTCATTCAGGTGTTCTTCCTTTTCTTTATTCCAGGCATCGAGCATCCAACTGCTCTTTTCCATCTCCCGGATATATGCCCCGATCAGGTCCATGGTCCCCTCGTCCTTAATTTCATCGGCTTTGGCGACCACTTTCGTCATTTGCCTTAGCAAAATATGATGTGCCCTGAGTGTTTCAGCTACCATCTCGGTATCGGCCAAGGACCTGTTACTCTCCACAATCGAAGAGGTATTCAGATACTCGCTATAGTTACTCATGGGATGGTACCTGAGCGTCAGAATACGTTCTGCAATCTCATCTATTTTTGTCCTGGCATCTATATATAGTTCTTCAAATTTGTCATGAAGATCAAAAAAATTCTTTCCCAGGATATTCCAATGGAAATTTCTAAGTTTTTGATAATAAAGGTGATAATCTGCCAATAAGGAATTGAGTTCGATCACAACGGGCAATAATTTCTCTTCATTGATATTTAGATAATTCATTCTATCATGTAATTTTTAGGTAAAAAACAATTTCTGGTTGCCGGATAAGAAGTCTAAATGTGCCGTACGACCGACAGCAGATGGCGGGACGCCTTTGAAAAGGGGTTAATCAAACATCCGACACCAATAATATAAGGGATAGAGCAGACGTGTCAAGCTATTTAATAGCCTTTAACGGAAATTTGCATTTATTAACATAATTATTATTAAAGCCACCGCTTCTTTTTAAAATATATTAACATAAGCACGAAGATGACAACCATGACGGCAAGTAGCACGAAATAGCCATATTTCCACTGCAATTCGGGCATATGTTCAAAATTCATCCCGTATATACCGGCGAGAAATGTGAGCGGAATAAAGATGGAAGCCATGATTGTCAGGACCTTCATCACCTCATTCATTTTATTACTTACATTGCTCATATACATTTCCAGGAGACTCATCGACATTTCCCTGTAGATCTGGAGACTTTCGTTGATTTCGATGGAGTGGTCCATGGCATCCCTTAAATAAAGCTTGGTATCCCGCGTTATCAGGGTATTTTCCGTATCAATTAACCTGTTGACCAATTCACGCAGGGGAAATACCCATTTGCGAATTTTCAGGACATCCTTCTTCAGGCGCTGAATCTTGTAGGCAGTTTCAGGGGTTGGCTGTTCATAGACTTCGGCTTCCAATTCTTCAATCCGATCGCTTAAACTTTCCAATACCACAAAATAATTATCGATAATACCATCGATCAAAGCAAAAAAAAGGTAGTCGGCCCCATTCGCCCTTATACGGCCCGTTTGCGTTTGTATACGGCTGCGTAATCCGTCAAAAACATCTTCCTCCAGTTCCTGAAATACGATGACAGAATCAGGCATCAGTACCAGGGCAACATGCTCCCCTATCAAATGGTGGTCCTCACCAACGTATACCATCTTGAATACCCCGAAAATATAATCCTCATACTCGTCTATTTTAGGGCGTTGATTGGTGTGTACCGTATCTTCCAGGACCAGGGGATTCAGGTTAAAGGCGGCGCCGAGGTTTCCAATTAATTCTTCGTCACTGATACCGACAACGTTGATCCATTTTACAGATGAAGTCCCTTTATGAACAAGTATTTCCTCCAGGTTATCAGGGCTGTGAAGCTGATAGATGTCCGGCCCGTATTCCAGGACCGTTATTTTACTGACCATCCCTTCCCTGTTTCCCAAATAGGTAATAGTACCCGGGGCTTTGCCAATTTTTCGCTGAATAAATGAAAACTTTCGGGCGTGCAATTTGTTCTTGTTTTTTAGCAGGTTCATTCGATAAATATTTCAATAAAGATACTAAAAGTGTCTGCCGTATTATTCAAAGTATACATCATGTAAAATTAAACCGGAGCCCGGAGCGACATAGGAAAATACAACTTCCGAATCCTCCTCCAGTGATGCCTTCAATTCAGCGGTAGTGCGTTCACCCCTGCCCAGCTGTATCAGGGCCCCCATAATCATGCGAATCTGATAGCGCATAAATCCCTTTCCCCTGACGATAAGAACATAACTTATTTCTGGAAAAAAGTTTGCGGTCAGCAGTGTATTCCTGCCAAGTTTACAATGCGTAACG
Source organism: Eudoraea sp. (assembly GCA_035312365.1). Lineage (GTDB taxonomy): Bacteria > Bacteroidota > Bacteroidia > Flavobacteriales > Flavobacteriaceae > JAFMPW01. The sequence goes on from DATGCB010000321.1 coordinate 4,196, forward strand.
GTACGGATGTAATCGGTACTTTTTTTCTGTTTGGAGGTATACGATTTAAAATGGTGCGTCCCCTCAAACATGGATGCCGCGTGAATCATTTTTTCTATATCCAGTACATCGGCTATGTTGGCCATAAAAGGGGCGCAGAAAGGATGAAACTTGTCTCCGAATGAAAAAAAGTAATGATATTCCTTCTCCCCAACATCCTGGATAACATTGAAGTCTGAGGCTACCCCGGTCATGTGTACCACCCTGATGTCCGGCGGGAGATTGGCATTCATTTGCTGTAAAAAATCCCTTTCATCCGTTATCGGGTGTTCCCCTATGAAGAGTTCAAAGGAAGCAGCCTCGGCCGATACCCGGGCATCGGTTCGTCCCGAACCGAGAATTTTAAAGTTCGCATTCGGCTTGATATATCTCAGGGTTTTTAGGAGCATGCCTTCCACTGTTTTACGGCCAGGTTGTTTTTGCCACCCGCTGTAACGAAAACCGAGATATTGAACCCTTACTAAATAACAATGACGTTTTTTTTTCATGCAATCCGTCTAAATAAAGCTGGAGGCCAGTATGTTCAGGCAAAAATAGGGTAAAAGTTGCGAAGCCCGTGGACAGGTGAGCGCTCAGTGGATTACTTTGATTTTAACCTGAAGTAAGTGCCGGTTAAATTCATTTTTTGTATTTTGTATTCCACTAATTCTTAAAACCAACCTCCAATGACAAATCAATCATCTGTAAAACCACCCGTATGGTTTTGGATCGTGAGCGTACTTGCCCTTATCTGGAATCTGATGGGTGTCATGGCATATCTGCAGGACGCCTTTACTACGGTGGAGCAACTTGGGGCAATGACACAGGACGAGCGATTTCTTTTTGAATCGCGCCCTGCCTGGGTAACCGCCGCTTTTGCCATTGCCGTCTGGGGCGGGGCATTGGGCTGTATCATCCTCTTGCTTCGCAAAAAATGGGCAAAGGCAGTTTTAATCATTTCATTATTTGGGATCTTAGCCCAGATGGCCTATGTTTTTTTTATGTCCACTGCTATCCAGGTGTATGGGCAATTACATGGGCTCATAATGCCATTGGTGGTCATTGTGGTTGGGATCGCACTGGTATTTCTGGCCCGGATGGCGCACAGGAAAGGCTGGTTGTCCTGAAATAATAAAGTATTAGGCAACCGTTGATTTTAGCCACCCGGGTAATTCGCCGGGAGGTTTATTTACAATTTTGGCCGGAATTTGGTGAAAATTGACCTGTTTACCACACTTTTGTGGACATACCCAACATTACATGCTCTTTGTCGATTTTTTTAAATAAAGGGATACGCCATTGCGTTTTAATCAGGAACATCAGGATTCCCAAGGCCCTGAAACCTACTTAAATGAAATCTATTTTGCGCTTTTTATCCTGGCAATGGTGCCTGAATTTGTCCGTTGGGGTGTTGATCCTGTCGATCATTTTAAACTTTTACGGGCTGTATTCCAATAAATTCTACTTGCTTAAACCCGACAATTACATTTTCCCCGTACTGACGATCTTCCATTTTGTCTATCTATATGTCTTTTGGTTTAAGATCAGGGAGCGGGAATTGCCGGATCCACAGATGCGAAATTTGGAATATGCGATGTACGCCATCGTCCTTGTATACACCTTTAAAATTTTAGATACCTTATATATATTAACGACCTATTCTGACTATGAAAATCATATAATGCCAGCGACATTCATACCAATTGGCATTTTTATACTCATCATCCAGATAGTGCTGTTGTTGTTAACCATCATCACTTTTTTTCACCGGAAAGAACGGGTCGGGGATTATAACTTCGACAATATAAACGAGAATATTGATTCGTGGCAATAGTGACATATCTTTATGTTATGGCAACCAAAAAGGCCCCGGGAATTGTTCCGGGGCCTTTTTTTAACGAACCAACCCAACAAACCAATACAACCGTGGCTTTTTAATTGGCGGTCACAGTCACCTTCACTAAATTATATCCTCCCCGCGGGTCCCCAAACCCTGCAACCCCAGGCGTTGAACCAATATTCCCCTTCCCAAACTGGAGATCGTCAATTTCCATAACCCTTCTGATCTTGCTATTGGCATCAGGCGCACCGGTATCCGGGCCCGACTGAAAAGGTGCCTGATCGGGGCCAAAACCTACCGGTTGATCTTCTTCCGTACCTGCGTCAAACAGGTAGGTATCCTGCGTGGCCTCCATCCCACTAATTGGACTTCCATCTCCATTAAACAATGGGTAACCCTCATTGGGAAGCGAGAAAAACCAATCGTTGCTAAAAACAAACATCGTACTGAAGCCCAGTTTGTATCCCTCCGGTACCTCCAGGGTAAAGGTCAGGCTTCCACCTGGCCCTACAGGTGCACTTTCATTGCTCTTCGCCACAGGCAATCCAAGGCCCGATATTAGATCGTAAATAACCCCGTTATTACCGTCTTCCGCAATCTCTTCAACGCCACTTCCCTCAGGGGCGTCTTCTCCTTCCGTAAAGACCGGATCGGCTTCCGCATCAAAGGCATAGGCAATTCCCGGCGAAAGAACTGTAAATGATGAGGATAATCGCAGGGGAGCCCCTGAATCGGAAACTTCTGTCAACCAGGAATTCAGATCTCCCGGATTGCCCTGAACTGCTATTTTTGCCAGGCCAAGCCCGCGGTCTGGCTCCCCTTCCGTAAATAATGGGTCGTCCTGCGCATGCAGCACAACAATTCCGGGGCTGATTATGATGGGGGGTTCATTTCCCGAACCTGCTATATTTTCAATTTTTAAATTGAAATACCCGGTGGCATCGTCATAGGAAAGGAACACCTTAATAAAATCCGTTACATCCATTTCTACGATACGTACGCTATTGTCATCATCCGGGTCGCCAGCTTCTGCCCCTCCGGGTTCCGAGGTACGGGTGGCAGGATCTTCCTCCTCCACCCCGTCATCCCAGAGATATACCCGATCGGTTACATCGCCGGTGACCGGGGTCCCGTCCTGGAATAATGCAATGCCCTCCCCCGAGGGTGAAAAGAACCAGTCGTTGGTGACTACGGACATTGTCGCAAAACTAACTTTTGTGCCCGGTACCGCTTTAAAGTCAACGGAATAGAAGCATCCGATATCCGGGATAGGTCCGGGTTCAGTAGCTGCAGAATGTGTATTAAATACAATGGCATTCAGATAATTTACCGTATTTGTAATTGTAATATCAAACATAGTGGATGCAAGGGGCATTTCTTCCATGGGTTCTTCCTGTTCCGGTTGTTCCTCCGCAACCAGCGGGGCTTCATCTGTTGAACAGGCTGCAAATACCCAGAGCAGGCCTGTCAGAATAACCCCTGGAAGTTTTAGTATTTTCATTTCAATTGTTTTTATGATTACCCTGCAAACTAATGCACTAAAGATGAATCAGGAATCACAAAAACATTAAGTTTTATATACAGTCCGCAAGGTTTTCGTGATGCATTCAACGGGCAGAAACCGTAAAATTTGATCAGATTGTAGTAAATTAAGCGGGTTACCCGGCATCCTGGAAGTGCTGGTAATTTTACAGGTATGTGACATTATTGTGATACTTTTTAACTTTTTTCGCACTACATAGCTTATGAAAAAAATACTGATCATAGAAGATGACCCGGAGATCATAAAACTGCTTGAAATTCACCTCACGGATCTCATCTATACCACCTTTAAAGCCATGGACGGAGGGGCCGGACTGAAGATGGCCCTGGAGGATGATTACGATCTTATTATTCTGGATCTTACCTTGCCCGTGATAGACGGCGTGGAGGTCTGCAGAAAACTGAGGGCGCAAAAGAATACACCTATAATTATGCTCACCGCAAAATCCGAGGAAATTGACCGGGTGCTCGGGCTTGAAATCGGTGCGGACGACTACATCACCAAACCCTTTAGTATCCGGGAACTCCTGGCGAGGATCAAAGCAGTCATGCGCAGGACCAATGCCCACTCTAAACATGAACAAGGCACTTCTGTACTGTCTTTTGAAAACCTTCATATCGACGTTGATAAACGGAAAATAATGGTCAATGACCGCCGTATTGAACTATCACCTAAGGAGTTTGAACTATTAGTACTGATGGCATCCAATCCGGGCAGGAATTATACGAGAAGTGAACTTTTAAATATGATATGGGGATATA
>DATGCB010000322.1:0-2917 GCA_035312365.1 Eudoraea sp.
ATTTGAAAAGGAAATACCGGTAGATTTTATTGCAACGCTTCTCGAGGACGAGAACAAAATACAATTTCTGAGTTTCAGGCAACCTTTTATCATCAAGGAAATTCGCAAAGGTTCTGTAAATACCGGGATAGATTTAAGGGACAAGGACAAGCTGATTGCCATCAACGGCCAGAAGGTTACCTATGTAGACGAGGTGATTCCGGTACTGGAGGCCAACAAAGGGGGAAATATCGAGATAACCGTACAGAGGGAAACCGGCAGTGAAGAAACGCTGGCAGCCCATGTGAGCGATGAGGCCACCTTAGGTGTTGCCCTTCGTCCCATAACCTTGCAGGAATACGAAGAAATGGGGTATTTAAGGATAGAGACCACGAAATATACCTTTTTAGAATCTATTCCTGCCGGTATCGAACGTGGCGTTACCACCCTGAGCAGCTATGTAAAGCAGTTGAAAAAGATCTTTAATCCGGAGACCGGTGCTTATAAGGGGGTAGGTGGTTTTGCGGCCATTGGCAATATGTTCCCGGACACCTGGGACTGGACGGCCTTTTGGTCCACTACGGCCCTGATATCCATTATCCTTGCATTCATGAATATCCTGCCCATCCCGGCTTTGGACGGGGGCCATGTTACCTTTTTACTGTATGAAATGGTCACGGGCCGCAAACCAAGTGACAAGTTTTTGGAATACGCCCAGATGGTTGGTTTTTTCCTTTTGATCGGGTTGTTGTTATTTGCAAACGGCAATGATATTTACAAATGGCTATTTAAATAGCCATTTGTGTACGAGGTTAGGCGTATAACTGCTTAAGTAGCCCTATTCCATCCGAAATTACGCCGCAATTTCCCACGTGAATTTTCCGGTCCGCCATGGACAAAAAGTCCCGACCCCCAAATTTATAATGTCTTGATTATAAGCTGATACGTACCGTTTATCGAGAATTCTTAGATCATAGGTATTTGTTTAGTAACTTAGACCATATTATAAGATAGCAACAGGCTTTTTTATAGTTACCCAATTCTTAAAATTTGACCTATGAAAGCGGATAAATATCTTTATTTGGCGCTGTTGACCCTGGCACTTCTGGGTTGTTCGCGTTATGGAAATGATCTTCAATATGTAAAATACGGACAGATAGGTGTTCATATTACGGATGCACCTTTCCCTCATGATATGATTTCCGAAGCCAGTGTGTCCATTGAAAAAATAGAGGCAAGACAAAAGGGTTCGGAGGGAACGGGGAATGATGTTGTAGTCTTATTTAAGGGGCAACAAGACATCAACCTGCTGGATCTTACCAATGGCCTCACCCACTACATGGGAGAAGTGGAAGTCCCTGCCGGCGCCTATGATCTCATTAGGATATTTATTGGGAAAGCTTCTATACAACTTGTTGACGGGAAAACCTATGAACTAAAGACGCCAAGTGCCGCCCAGTCCGGTGTAAAAGCCTTTATCAAGCCGGAAATCGAAGTGGTGGAAGATCTGGCAACCGATGTGTTGCTCGATTTTGATATCAGTAAATCCTTTGTCTTACTGGGGAATGTGGATACCCCTGAAGGGATAGAGGGGTTTAATTTCAAACCTGTGGTAAGGGTCTCAAATTTGACCGAAGCGGGCAGTTTGTCCGGGCAAGTCCAGACCATAACAGGAATAACACCCGTTGAAATGGAAGGGGTACAGATTGGCGTGATGGTTTCTGATACGTTGCATACAACAACCTTTACAGATACAAACGGTGCATATATGGTTTTAGGATTGCATGCCGGAACATATCGTGTACTTGCTGAAAAAACAGGGTTCCTGACCAGCAGTAGGGACCGTGTCACCATAACACCCGGGGAGGTAACCGAACAGGATTTTGAACTGCTTCCCGAATAAGATTTTATACCCTCGCGTTTAGTAATGGCCGTGGCTTTGCCACGGCCATTACTTTTTTATAGCAATACGAAAATGGGGCCTGAGAAAGTTGCGGCTATTTTGATTGAGATTCATTAAAAAACATTTATATTTGCAGTCCAAAAATTGGATAATCTTCCTCAGTAGCTCAGTTGGTCCTGACGCGCCGAATTATAGCGGTCAGGATGCTGACAAGCCAGGCTTCGTCAGCATTAGAGCATAAATTAGGGAATCAAGGAAGTTAGAATCATTTATATATTCCTCAGTAGCTCAGTTGGTTAGAGCATCTGACTGTTAATCAGAGGGTCACTGGTTCGAGCCCAGTCTGAGGAGCCCCGTAAACAAAGGCCTTGAAAGAATTCAAACTTTCAAGGCCTTTTTATTTGCAATAAAATTTGCAATGCTATTAAAATTATTTCTTCAGGTAGCCCAAAATAGTGCTGAATAAATCGATTTCAATTCCATATTCTTAAAAATAATTCTTCTTCCAGAATTTATCCAATAGTTGAACGAATTTATTCGTATATCCCGGGTATGATATGGGATATGTGCTATTTTGTAGGACATAAAACAAGTTACCTGCAAGCTCAAAAAAATACACCTAAATATGGAAACTGAAGAATTTCGAAAACATGCCCATCAATTTGTTGATTGGATGGCCGATTATATGGACAACATTGAAGACTATCCTGTAAAATCTCAAGTACAGCCAAAAGAAATATATAATCAAATAGATAGTAATATTCCAAAGCGAGGCGAAGACATTGATTCTATTTTTGATGATTTTAGAAAAGTAATAATCCCAGGTATTACGCATTGGCAGAATCCAAATTTTTTCGCTTATTTCCAAGCAAATAATAGTCCTCCATCTATCTTAGCGGAAATGTTAACCGCAACATTGGGAGTGCAAGGAATGAAATGGGATACTTCTCCTGCATCGACCGAACTTGAAGAGAGAATGATGGAATGGTTGAGAGATGCGCTTGGAATTCCAAAAAAATGGGTTGGTGTAATTCA
>DATGCB010000323.1:0-9669 GCA_035312365.1 Eudoraea sp.
AATATAAAAACGATCTCTAAAACTAAATTCATGAAAAAACTCATATTAGCCGGACTTGCCACGGTCCTATTATTTGCCTGCAAAAGCAATGCAGAACCCCGATATGCCTCAACTTCGCCGGAAATTGATGTGGTCAAGGCACTTATAAAAGATTATGAAGCCGGAAACTGGCAAGCCTGGATGGGGCACTATGCCGATACCGCAAAAGTATATCACAATACTACGGAAGCCAGCACCCCGGCCCAGGTCGCAGAGGATTTAAAAACTAATCTGGAGGCTGCAGCTTCCTATAAATTCTCGGATAAGGACATGTATTATGAAATGATCATTGATGATCAAGGTGAAAAATGGGTGAACTTCTGGGCTAACTGGGAAGGCACTGTAGCAGCAAATAATAAGAAATTGGTTATTCCGGTGCATCTGACCCTCGAATTTGTCGACGGTAAAATTGTAGAAGAGCACGCTTTCTACAACATGGCGGAATTTGTGTTAATGATGCAGGAAATTGAAGCCGCAAAAATGGAAGAAGGGGACCCGGATGAATAACTGTTCACAAACCCAAAATTAAGACAAGATGCAATGATATTAGCAAACAGGCAGGTTGGCCATTTTCGGGGGGAATAAATGACGATGTCCAAAAAGTAGGTTATCAGAATTAGCTATTGTAAACTGAAATCGACCAAAAACCATTGTCATGGCCTGCACTGCCTGTTTTTAAACTTAGTTCTGAAATATGACCCGCTGTGATGCAGGTAAATATCATTGATTTTGCCAACAAAAATTATCGAAGGTTATTATTATACTTCCTTCAGCCTTTATGGCAATTGTGACGTAATTGCTATTTAAAAATTAACCAATAAATCTCTATAGAATGAAAAAATTAATGTACGCTTTCCTGTTACTACCCGCACTGGTACATGCCCAGGAATATCAGGAACACCTGGTCATCCAAAATGTGATGCTCACGGTAGAGAAGGGCCATATTGAAGCTTTTGAGAAAGGCGTAGCCGCCCACAACAAGAAATTCCACGCGGAGGGCCCCTATCAATCCAGTGTTTTTTCCATTAGCAGTGGAAAAAATGCGGGTAAGTATATCTGGAACATGGGGCCTTTACCCTGGAGCGCCATGGACGGACGTCCGGGTAAGGAAAACGGTCACGATGCCGATTGGGATGCCAACGTGGTACCGCATTTAACTGCTGAGGTTGATGTAAATTACTGGAGATTCCACCCGAATTTTTCAGATTTTTCCAAAGACTTTACACTTAAAAACCTTTCCGTTTATATGATCGATATTAAACGTTCTAAGCAAATGGATTTTATGAACAAAGTGATTCAAAAGGTCCATCAGGTTTATTCTGAAAAATTGCCCGGACAACGCCGGGGTGTATATACAAACGAATTGGGGAACAAAGACGGACTTGATTTTGCCTGGGTTGACTTTTTTGACAGCTTATCCTGGATGGGACAAGAGGACAAATTTCCCCAACAGTTTGAGGAAGTGCACGGTACCGGGAGCTTTACGTCCTTTCTGGCAGATGTTGAGGCCACCACAGACGGACAATGGACAGAACTATGGGCCTTCAGGAAGGACCTCAGTGGCACGAGCGGATTGGTCGAGGCCGCTACAAGACAATAAACCAAATAATATAAAATATACATTATGAAAATTGTTAAAAATTTATGCATAGGCCTTTGTCTGCTATACGGGGTGCAGGGGATATTGGGCCAGGAAATGACGGCCAAGAAATACGAAAATCCACAGTGGTATAATATAGTTCATATAGATTATCTGCCTGGAAAATTCAACGAGGCAAGAACAATCATAGCCGATTATTTTATCAAGGCAAATGAAAAATCGGGTACCAACGGGCCCACTATGGTCCTTGAACTGAATTCGGGCCCCTATGATATCATGGCTGTCTGGCATATGGAAGAGGGCATTGAAAGCATGAACTGGGAAATGAGCCCGGATAATGTCAAATGGCGGAAAGCGCTCAACGAGATTGCGGGCACTGCAGAAAAAGCCGGTGAAATTATGAGGCAATACCAGAGTTGTATTGCGTCGACCAGCAATCAGATAGCACGCCTTAGATAAGGGGTCCCCGGGTAAGATGGAGAGAGTACTTCAGACGCCCTTTTGCCTCCTTGGTAAAACAAATACAACCATCATTAACTAACCAATGATAAGAACACCCGGAAACGGTTTCCGGGTGTTTCTTTTAGCGAATAGATCTTCAGAAGGGACCAGGGAAACGGGTATATACAGCATTCGATATTTGCGAAATTCTTGTACTTTCCCGTTGAGACTTACACCTTAATAAAATAGTGCCAGAAGTACGATGGGTTCTATGACGCAGGCGCTTTGGAAGGTGCGGTGAAAGAGCATGGTATACGCTGGCCGCCGGCCCGGTGGCCCATGTAATCGATGCACACACAGGGGAATTGGTCGGGCGTATCTGATCCGCTAAGATATGCGATTCTGCTCCTGATCATCTGAGCACTGCCATAAACGGAATGATTGCAAACTACCTGGCCTTTGAACAGTTCGGTGATCAAAAGACCCTGAAAAACACGTAGCGGGCCGGAACGCAGTGATCCCGGTTTCATACCGCGGTTTAAGAATGATAAAATCCTTATCTTGGAATCCAGGATTAAATCGGCTCACCTATAATTTACACAACATGAAAATTACATTGACATTTATCTTTTTATTGGGGATTGTCCAGCAGAATTGGTGCCAGACCAAATCCAATCTCCAACTTACGGACATCTTTGACATGGAATATGTTTCGGATCCTCAAATCTCGCCCGACGGTTCTAAAATTGTGTATGTGCGGAATTTTAAAGACATCATGACAGATAAAGACCTCTCCAACCTCTGGATGGTGAACTATGACGGCAGCAATAACAGGCCGCTGACTACCGGAAATCAAAATGATGTTGCTCCGAGATGGTCCCATGACGGTATCAAACTCGCCTTTAAATCGAACAGGGCAGATGGCAAAATGAAACTCTATCTGATGTGGTTAGATACACGGGAAACCGCGGCCCTCACCAATACGCCCACTAGCCCGGGTACAGTGAACTGGTCTTTTGACAGCCAGCATCTCACCTTTACGATGTTCGTGCCGGAGTCACCGGAATCAATCATTAAACTACCTGCCAAACCAGAAGGAGCCAAGTGGAATAAGCCCCCGATATATATTGATGAAATGAATTACCGTGGCGATGGACAGGGGTATCTGAAAAGTGGCCATGATCAATTATTTATGATATCGGCAGACGGAGGAACCCCCCGCCAGCTCACGAATTCTAAATTTGATCACAATGACGCCGTCTGGTCCACGGACAATCGTCATTTGTATTTTTCGGCAAATTTACACGAAGAACACGAACTGGATCCAAACAACAGTGAGGTTTATCAACTCGATGTCACTAGCGGAGCTATAGAACAACTGACCACGCGGCAGGGCCCTGACGATGGCCCGGTACTCTCCCCTGACGGCAGTCGCATAGCCTATACGGGATTTGATGACCATTATCAGGGCTATCAAATTACGCGTCTGTATGTCATGAATACCGATGGTACTGAGGCCCGTCTGATCTCAGGTGATTTTGACCGGGATATTGTTTCTCCCGTCTGGGACGGCGAGGGAAAAGGGCTCTATTTTCAGTACGACGATCGTGGCGAAACAAAACTGGCGCATATTACACTGAACGGCAGGGTTACCGACAGGGCGGGTAACCTTGGCGGCTTATCGCTTGGGAGGCCCTATAACGCCGCTTCCTATTCAGTTTCAAAAAATGGCAAATTATCCTATACCCTGGGCACTACTGAACATCCGGCCGACCTGGGCGTGGCCGACAGGCATGACGCCAAAAGAATCACGAGATTAAACAGTGACCTGTTCTCCTTCAGGAAATTAGGAAAAGTGGAAGAAATGACATGGAAGTCCTCCTTTGATCAGAGGGATATCCAGGGTTGGCTGGTTACCCCTCCTGATTTTGATCCCGCCCGCAAATATCCAATGATTTTGGAGATCCATGGGGGCCCATTTGCAAGTTATGGTTCTGTTTTTTCGGCTGAAATTCAATTATATGCCGCAGCCGGATATGTGGTTTTATATGCAAATCCAAGGGGTAGCAGCAGTTACGGGGAAGAATTTGGGAACCTGATACATCACGATTATCCCAATCACGACTATGAGGATCTTATGTCCGGGGTAGATGCGGCTATTGAAAAAGGCTTTGTAGATGTGAATAATCTCTTTGTGACCGGGGGCAGTGGAGGCGGCGTCCTTACCGCCTGGATCGTGGGAAAAACAGATCGTTTTAAGGCTGCGGTAGTTGCAAAACCCGTCATCAACTGGTATAGCTTTGTATTATATTCCGATGGCCCGGGTTTCTTCAGTAAATACTGGTTCCCGAACAAACCATGGGAAGATCCTTCAAATTACCTTCAGCGTTCCCCCATTACATATGTTGGCAACGTAACCACTCCTACCATGTTATTAACCGGGGAAGAAGACTACAGGACACCTATTGCCGAATCCGAACAGTTTTATGCCGCCCTAAAACTGGAGGAAGTGGAAACAGCCATGGTCCGCATCCCCGGAGCCTCACATGGTATTGCCAATACGCCCAGTAACCTTATTGCGAAAATTGCAAGTGTCCTGGCCTGGTTTGAAAAATTCAAGGATTGAATTATAACGTGGGTTGGTTTTGGCCACATTGTAAAAAATGGCAGCTTTCCGTGGTGTCGTAGTCCTTACATCACCCCCTGGTGGCGGGGTTCTTTGTGCCCTCCGTTGATATTCAGGGGTTAGTTTGGTACTACAACGCTTTATAGGCCCTTATTATTTGGTCCATCACTGCGTTTTCTTCCGGGTTCACAATTTTCTTTTCAGGATGGTCATCCAACCATCGCAGCGTTCGTTTAATTCCTTCAGAAAAGGGTATGGTAGCCTTAAAACCCGGTACAAATGTCTTTATTTTAGTGTTGTCGAAAATGACACTTTCTGCTTTATCTGCCAGCAATGTGCCTATATAAGAGGGTGCCATTTTGCAAATAAAATCAGAAGCAATGTGCATTACTTTGGCTTCCCGCCCCAGGCTGGTCGCCAAAATTTTATAAATGGTATTCCAGTTTAAAATTTCGTCCGATGTAATGTGAAATGCATGGCCAATTGCCGTCCAAAGCCCCAGTAACCCCACAAGACCCCTGGCAAAATCGTCTGAATGGGTTACTGTCCAAAGCGAGGTACCGTCCCCATGAACGATGATTTCCTTTCCCTTCAAAATTCGGTCAGGCGTTGTATATTCTTTAAATCCCCCAATTGCAATAGGAATAACGGTATCGTAGGTTAAAGACGGACGCACAATGGTGATCGGGAAGTCTACCTCCCTGTACGCCTGCATCAATCGATCCTCACATTTGATTTTTTGATTCGAATAATCCCAAAGGTTATTACATAAGGGAGTGGATTCGGTGATCACCGGATAACTCAAAGGGGTTTGATAACAGGAAGCTGAGCTGATAAAAATGTATTGTCTGGTCTTGCCTTTAAAAAGTGCAATGTCGCGCTCAATATCCTCCGGAGTAAATGCAATCCAGTTAACAACCACATCCCAATGATGTTCTTTAAGTCCGGTTAATTCTCCCGGTTTATTAATATCTCCCAAAATAGTTTTTACACCGGCTATTTCAACGCTGGTACTGCCGCGGTTAAGGTGGTAAAGATCCATCCCCTTTTCAACGGCCAACCTACTGGAGGGTGTGCTAATGTTCCCAGTACCACCGATAAATAAAACCTTCATACGCTATATTTTTTGTGCTATATGCCCTGTGAATATAAACATAAAAGAATTATCGCACCGTCACTGACCGGGTTATTGACGGTTTGTAACCAGCGTGGAAGTCACACCCTTCCTAATTTTTCAAAAAAGGATCCCGGACATGGTTGAGCATCCACAATTTATGGCTGGCAAAATTTACGTGAAGACGATTAATTTTAATACATTTAATAAAGAGACGCAATAATCCATGTAAAATCAGGGCGCATTGACGATAAAACGACTGTCTGAATAAAATTCTGGATGGTTCCCGGAACTATTGAAAATTAGATATAGATCGCCTTTTTCCCCTCAAAATTCCTGCCCAATGACAAAAAATCAGTACGATGAAAACAAGAAGATCCTTTATTAAGAATACCGCCCTGGGCACCCTTGCTTTCACCGCCACACCCATGGTTATGAGTGCTGCAGGTTCCTTAAACCTGCAACCCGTATTAAAGGGGCCCAAAATATCCCTGGCTCAATGGTCGCTGCACCGCGCCCTGGAAAAAGCCGAAATTAAGGGGGAAGATTTTTCCGCTATTGCAAAAAACACTTATGGGATATCTGCCGTGGAATACGTAAATCAATTTTATGTGCAGCATGGCAACAACCAGAAATTCTGGTCCCAAATGAAAGGAAGGGCAGATGATGAGGGGGTTAAAAATCTGCTGATCATGGTAGATAACGAAGGTGAACTGGGGAGCACGGATGACCAGGCCCGTAAAATGGCCGTTCAGAATCATTATAAATGGATTCATGCCGCCAAAATATTAGGGTGCCATTCAATCAGGGTCAATGCTTTTGGCAAGGGTTCCAGAGAGGAACTCCAATCAGCCCTGGTAGATGGGCTTGGACTGCTTGCCACTTACGGGGCTGCCAACAATATCAATGTACTTGTTGAAAATCATGGCTTACATACCTCCGATGGGAAGTATATTACCGGTATTATCAGGGAAGTAAATAATCCCTATCTGGGCACCCTGCCCGACTTTGGGAATTGGTGCCTCAATGCGGCCTGGGGAAGTACGAAAAACAATCAATGTACACAGGTGTATAAGCCGATCACCGGGGTTTCAGATTTTCTTCCCTTTGCCAAGGGCGTAAGCGCAAAATCCTATCATTTTGATGCAGCCGGCAATGAAACAGTGCTGGACTATCCCGGGTTGTTACAACTCGTGAAAACGTCTGACTTTGATGGGTATATTGGAATTGAATATGAAGGGGATATCCTGAGTGAACCCGATGGGATCATGGCTACCAAGGACCTTATCGAAAGATTGTGGGAAACATTGGATTAAAGCCTACGTATTCACGAAGATGAAGGGATGCCGGAACCCGTTGAATTATGTGCGTTTTAAGATGCACAAATCAATTTTGGCAGCGGTATGGTACTTTAAATACCCGTATGACCACAAAGTCAGAACTGTACCCGATACAATTGCACCGGGGTCTTTTTCCCCCTGAGCGTTAGTTTGCCAATTCTTTCGAATTCAATAGGATCTTTTTTCTGCAATTCTTCCAACAGATCGCCGGAGATCAGAGCCTTTGCATTATATGCGTTGCATTGGGCCTGTATGCGCGCCGTGGTATTTAATACGTCCCCGGTATGGATAATATCCTTTTTGATAATTCCTATCTCACCCGTTGTAACTGCCCCAAGATGGAAACCTGCCTTAAATTCCGGAAACACGTTAAATTGTGCTAAATAGAAATCTTTATTCTTCCGGAATACATCTTCAATTTTGGAAAAACACCGAATACAATTATTTTGGTAAATCCCCACGTTTATAGGCCAGGACACCACAATTTCATCACCGACATACTGGTAGATCTCACCGGAAGTTTCCAGCACGGGATCTGTCATATCGGCGTAACACGCCTTGAGCAATTTAAAGTATTTTTCGTGACCAATATGCTCGGCGATGGTGGTAGACGATTTCATATCGAGGAACATAAAAATGCGTTTTTCTCCTTTGGGACGATGATAGGTCCCGATAAAAAAATTGCGCAATACCCCTACCCCCAGATAGTCGCTAATTTCAGAAAACAATAGCGCAATTCCCAAAATCATCGCTGCATAAATAGTTACACTCCAGAATGCAAACTTTTTCATAAATACGAGCAGGCTGTTCAATACTTCCGGGTGGAAAGGGCCCGTATTAAAATGCTTCATATTAGTGGCAACCGTAAGACTTGCGAGGAACACGATAAGTAAGATAAGGTAGAAGCTTCCCTTGCACAGGATTTTGGTCCATAGCGGACTCTTGGCAAACCGTTTTCGAAGCCAAACGACCTCGATCCAGCCCTGCAACATACCCATAAGGAAACTTCCGGTGGCCGTGTATAACAATGCACTTGGAAAGTGATATCGGTTACCCGTGGAGGGATACAGGGTCGCTCTCCCCAAAATTCCATATTCCAACAAACTGTATACCAGGCCAAAAATGAGCCAAATTAGTCCAAAATAAAAGGCCTGACGAAAATAGCGTTTATAGCGGGGGTGTAACACCATCCGTTAAATGTATGAAATAATGATTTGATTGGTTTCAGGTACTTTTGCTTTATTAAGGAAGGTATGGATCCCCTGATCCCTCTTTGAATTAAGACGCAACTCTTGTATAATTCATGATAATGATCTATTTTTATGTAATCAGTTACGTAATTAATAATATTTTATTATGTTTTTCAAAAAAGTTGGTAAAATGGCTATTGGAAGCAGGCTCAGGATGCTCAATGAACGGGTTTCAGAAGATGCCAGGCAGCTCTACCACTCCTATGGAGTGGGGCTGAAACCCAAATGGTTCCCGGTATTTTATGTGCTTTCACAACAGCAACATAAATCTGTGACAGCCATTGCCAGAGAGATTGGGCACACCCACCCTTCCGTTTGTAAAATTGTACGGGAAATGTCAAAGGCCGGTATTGTTATCGAGAAGCAGGACAGCAACGACGGACGGAAAAATATCATCGCGTTGACGGCTAAAGGAAGGGAAATTTCGGTGCGGATAAAAGACCAGTACAAGGATGTGGATACCGCCATTGAAGAAACCTTAAATCAGACCACCCATGATCTATGGAAAGCTATGGAAGAATTTGAATATATGCTGGATCAAAAATCACTTCTGACAAGGGTCCTGGAACAAAAAAAGAAACGGGAAGCCAACAAGGTGGAAATTGTACCCTATGCTTCCAAATACCGTAAACATTTTAAGATTTTAAATGAAGAATGGATCCGGAAATATTTTAAAATGGAGGAGATGGACCACAAAGCGCTGGATCATCCTAAAGAATACATACTGGACAACGGCGGGCATATCATGGTGGCGTTATATGAAGGGGAACCCGTTGGCGTTTGTGCTTTGATAAAGATGGACCATCCCGATTATGATTATGAACTGGCTAAAATGGGCGTTTCCCCCAAAGCACAGGGAAAAGGTATAGGATGGCTGCTCGGGAATGCCATAATTGAGAAGGCGAGAGCCCTGGGGGCAAAACAAATCTACCTGGAAAGCAATACGATCCTGGAACCCGCCATTGCCCTCTATCGCAAATTAGGATTTAAAAAAGTACCGGGCCACCCTACCCCCTATGAGCGCTGTAACATTCAGATGGCATTGAAAATAAAGGCAAAGGATGAATATTGACCAACCAAACACATGCATCAAGCGATATAAAATAATATGAAATACACTTTGGCATTTGATGTCTACGGGACCCTGATCAATACATCCGGTATCCTCCATGCCCTGCAAAAATTAATAGGTCGGAACGCACGGGAGTTCATGGACCTGTGGCGAAACAAACAATTGGAATATTCATTCAGGCGCAGTT
>DATGCB010000324.1:0-3710 GCA_035312365.1 Eudoraea sp.
TGGGGTTGTTAAAAATAGAAAATTCCCTTCCTCAATGACGTCAAGGCAACCAAATTTCCATTTTCCGGTCTATTCAGAGGCTGATATTTATCATTGTTCATCTCGGGGATCGCAAGTAACTTCAGGTATTAAAAGATAACGTTATGCAAATCAAAAAGTACCCGAAAGCAGACCTGAATCGCAATAGCGGCCTTTATTTTGTTATTGGACTGGCCCTGGTCCTTTTTCTGACCTGGCGTGCCCTGGAATATAAGTCATATCCCAAAGAGGAGATCAGGCTGGATATAGCTGTGGTAGTGGACGATCTTAAGGAGGAAGTGCCCCAGACGGAGGCCATCAAAACACCACCTCCCCCTGCACCACCTGCCGCTCCGGAGATTATTGAAATTGTTGAAGATGCGGAAGAGATTGAGGAAACCATTATTGAAAGCACCGAAACAAGTCAGGATGCCGTCGTTGAGGATGTGATTGAGGTGGACGATGTGGAGGTGGAAGAAGAAGAGGAAGAAATAATAGTGCCTTTTGCTGTCATTGAAAATGTGCCGGTTTTTCCCGGTTGTGAAAGCTTTACCACGAACGACGAACGCAAGGCCTGTTTTCAAAGGAAAATACAGGAACATGTAAGAAAAGAATTTAATTATCCTGAGACTGCACTGGAACTGGGCACACAGGGCAAAGTGTATGTTCAGTTTTACATCGATTCCAAGGGGTATGTATCCGGTATCCGGACCAGGGGCCCGGATCAGTTATTGGAAACAGAAGCCCGCCGTATCATTGCTTCCCTTCCAAAAATGCTGCCCGGGAAACAGCGGGGCCGGGCCGTAAAGGTCCCCTACAGTATTCCTGTTACTTTTAAAATATTGTGATTGCTTTCCGGATTTGGGGACCAATGTATATGGGTGAGTGATTTGAGGGGGTCATAGGATACAGGCTCATCGCTGTGCCTCCTTATAATCTATCAACTTCTGGGGCCCTTCCAGTAATACGCGAATCACCCTTAATGTTCCGGTTTCGGTGGTTGCTATTTGCCATTTTATAAGCGATATCTTTCCGGATTCAATTTCAATTCCCGTAATGCTTCGGGGATGAACACAACTCCCGTCATTAAAAAATGGAATCGCGCCTGGTTCCGGAAACCTTGGTCTGTGTGTATGCCCGGAAATGGTGATCAGGTGTTCGTTCTGGAGAATCCATTTTTTGATCCGCCGCTCAACCTTAATGAGTTCCCTGTAATTCCTCGCCGGACTTGTAGGATCCGCTATTCCCCAAACTTGCAGGGGCTTCCAAAGTATTCGCACCATAAATCTGTTGAATCTCCAT
Source organism: Eudoraea sp. (assembly GCA_035312365.1). Classification (GTDB taxonomy): domain Bacteria; phylum Bacteroidota; class Bacteroidia; order Flavobacteriales; family Flavobacteriaceae; genus JAFMPW01. The sequence goes on from DATGCB010000324.1 coordinate 1,321, forward strand.
CCGATATAGTTCATAAAATCGGCCTGATGCCCATGCGTCAAAAAGAGTTCCTGCCTGGTTTCACGATGTTTTAGGATAAGTGCCTCATGATAGACGAGATCTTCCATCAATACTTTTTCCTTTTCTTCCTTTGCTTCAAAATAGGAGTAGAGGTGTTCTTTTACGTAGTGGTGATTTCGATATACCATGTCGTGATTTCCCCATAACAGATGCAATCTCTTTTCCTCATGAAATTTCTTCATCAACATAAAAACGTTCTTATGCGCCAGGAATATGGGCTCAAAACTCAGGTTTTCCCAAAGTTCATCGCCATCGCCGAGTTCACAATACTGAAATCCGTTGAGGTAATAGAATTTCAGGGCGTGGTAATAGATATTTCGATTGTTTGAAAAATCGTCGGCAAAACTATTATCTCCCCGATGGCAATCGCTGAATAAGATAAATTTGGAGCTGTCATCAAACCAGACGGTTTGGGCATTTTTATAGGCTCTGCTAAGTCTTGAATGCGATGACATGGATGATTTTTGTATAAATATGCAAAAAAAGGATCGTTAGGCCTAAATATTTCCTTAACATGCCCATCTGAAAATCTTTTGTAAATTTACAGTCCGTTTCCAGACTAAGGATTTATGATGAAAGGTAAAAATCAGGTGATGCCCATAAAGCACCTCATAAGCTTTGACAAGCTTTTGAGGAATTATGATGCCATGGCGGATGGCAAGGACCCTTTGCTTGCTGCCAGAGCAAAACGCGTGCTCAAGGCTCAGGCACCCTTTCCGGAACTTCGCGATGGATTCACGGATTTAGAACTCCTGGATAAACATAGAGAAGTAATTAAAATTATTTTACAGGATTCTTTTCCTGAGGTTTTGAGTGAAAATGAAATCAAGACCGCTACCTTACCCTATTCCGATATTGTATTTAATTCCTCCAAGCGATTCCAAAAAATATTGGAAAATGCCGGTCCGGGTTTTATTCCGAAGATCAGCAATAAGGATAAGGAGGAAGGCATGGATTACATCATGGCATGTACCGTTGTTCTTAGTTTTTACTTCGGGTTCAACCTGGATTTCTCCCGGCCTATCTTTTATGACATTCCCGGGATCAGTGGAGTAATGAGGCACTACCGGATCATGTACAATGCGGATTTCCTTGAAATATTTCCTACGGATAAATCTCCTGAGATTACCCAGGATGATGTGGATGTTCTTTTAGACAACCCGCACGATATCAAACTTTGGAAAAAGAAAATACCACCAGAGAGCTTTATCACCAAAGGATTTATCATCTCGAACATGTTCGACGTTACCACGGAACATGCTATATCGGAAATCAAGTCGAGTCTTATCGCATCCAACAAAAGGGGGAGTGATAGCTTTATGGGTGAGCTGCAGGAAACCTTTCGATCTTTCTTCAGGCATAAGGATCTCAGGGTTGGTTTTGTGACCTATAATTCCAAGGAAAATCAGTTCGAACGCGTATATGGGAAGGGCATGGCAAGCTTTTTATTAAGAGATGAAAGTATCGAAGTTTGCAATGAGGCCCTTTGTCAGGATTCCTATAAAAAACTGATCAAGGAGAGATCCTATTTTACGATCTCAGATGTCGAAAAGTATTATAAGATCTCTAAGGGCAGAGCGCCTTACAGGGGACTGTATGAACAGGGAATAAAAAGCGCGATTTTCGCACCTATAGTTTCGGAAGGAACATTACTGGGGGTCCTGGAGGTCGTTTCCACCAGGAAAAATGCACTTAATGCCGTAAACGCCCAGAAACTCGAGGATGTAATGCCCTATATTGAGGCAGCCGTGGAGAGATCTAAAATCGAGGAGGAAAATTTAATCGACGCGGTTATTCAGCACGAATGCACCACTGTTCATTCGTCCGTATTATGGAAGTTTAAACAAGAAGCCAAGAAATTTATCATTGACGATCTGGAAGGCAGGGAATCTGCTTTTAATGAAATTGCCTTTAAGGATGTATATCCCCTGTACGGGCAAATTGATATTAAGGATTCGTCAAGGGCAAGGAATACAGCGATCCAGCGTGATCTTATGATACAGTTATCTGTTATTAGCGGCATCCTGGAAGAAGCCTGGCAAAAAAATAATTTACCCGTATATGAGGAGCTCATTTTCAGGGTGAACAATCATCTGAATAACATCAAAGAAACGCTCCATACCAACAGCGAGCAGGCCATATTCGATTTTGTGATGGAGGAAGTAACCCCCGTTTTCCAACACCTTAAGAAGATCGATGATCACTTCAAGTCCCTGGTGGCAGACTATGAAGCACAAATTGACCCGGGCACGGAGACGCACTACGACCACCGAAGGAACTATGACGAAAGCGTGATGCGGATTAATAAGGAACTGGCAGCGGTCATTGAC
>DATGCB010000325.1:0-8188 GCA_035312365.1 Eudoraea sp.
CAGGTAGCCAGGGGTTCTATGACCGGCGGATTATCGTCCCCTCCACAAGAGGTTAAGATAAGTGTAACTGCAATGAACATTCCTAATAGTAATTTTTTCATTTTGTGAGGTTTTAGCATTTTTATTCGTTGGTTTAAGGCGTTCTCAAAGTCTTTTAATAACTGTGCAAATAAACTCACGCCTTGTAAAAGTCAGGTTATGTCAGTATTAATGATGTATTGTATTACTGTTAGTTTAATGTTAGCAGTTTACTTAAATGTTAACAGGCGGGCTTGCCCTGAATTATTCTGCGTTCAAAAACTGTATCTTGTGCCGATAATAAGTACTGGATGGATTGGCAAAAACTGCTTTCCCTAAAACGCTTCGGGGATACACATAAGAGATTACGGAAGGAACAGGATGAAACCCGTCTGGGGTTTGAAGTGGATTACGACAGGGTGATATTTTCTTCGGCCTTTCGGAGTCTCCAGGATAAAACACAGGTCATTCCCCTTTCAAAAACAGATTTTGTGCATACCAGGCTCACGCACAGCCTGGAGGTATCCGTTGTTGGGCGCAGTCTGGGGAGAATGGTTGGCAAAAAACTCCTTGATAGTCATCCATACCTAAAGGAAGAACACGGCTATGGCTTTAATGATTTTGGTGCGATAGTAGCCGCCGCCTCCCTGGCGCACGATATTGGCAATCCACCTTTTGGACACAGTGGGGAAAAAGCCATCGGGGAATTTTTTAAAACCGGGCCAGGCAAGGGTTATCAGTCATCACTGACAAAGAAGGAGTATCAGGACCTGATAGATTTTGAAGGCAATGCAAACGGGTTCAAACTTCTTACGGAATCCAGGGAGGGGGTGCCGGGAGGGCTCCGTCTCAGTTATGGCACCTTAGGTGCTTTTATAAAATATCCGAAGGAATCCCTGCCCAAAAGGCCAACGAACCATATTGCCGATAAGAAGTTCGGAGTGTTCCAATCCGAAAAGGAATTTTTGAAGGATGTGGCTGATGAATTAGGACTCCTCAGGACGGGGAATGATGGAAATATAGCCTATGCAAGGCATCCTCTGACCTATTTGGTCGAAGCGGCAGATGACATCTGTTATACTATTATTGATTTTGAAGACGGGATCCACCTGGGGCTTATCCCCGAAGATTTCGCATTGGAGTATCTGATCAAACTGGTAAAGGACAAGATCAATACTCAGAAATACCACCGCATGCCCTTTAAGGAGGACCGCCTCAGTTATCTGCGTGCTTTGGCGATCCATGCGCTCATTACGGATGTTGTGGCTATTTTTATGGAGCATGAAGTAGCCATTCTTCAGGGGAAATTTACAGCTGCCCTTCTCGAAAAAAGCAGTTATAAAGCTCAGATAGACGACGTTATCAGGCTAAGTATTGAGAAAATTTATAAATCGCAGGAAGTCGTTGAAAAAGAGATTGCCGGCTACAGGATCATCTCAGATATTCTGGAGGTGTATACCAAAGCACTGGTACGAAAGAAAGAAGGAAATGCCTCAAATTATGACCGGCTAATGATCGGTACCCTTCCGGAATACCTGCGCAGCACAGAAACCAATTTATATGGCATACTGCTCAAAACCAGTTGTTATGTAGCCAGCCTTTCCGATGGTGCCGCGGTTCATATGCACAATAAGATTACCGGGAAACAACTTTAAAATCTATAGGCTACCCCAATCCCAAGTGTCTGCTTGAATTGTAAACGGGGCTCTCCGGGATCCATAACGGTGCCGTCAGCGGCAAGTTGTTCTCCAAACAGGATGTCGTCGTCATAGATGACATGCGTGCCAATGGTAGCATTGATATATTCATTGACAGTAAAATTAAAATTAAGTTCCCAATCCAGGTCGATGTTTCCAAAGGATTGAAGGTAATCCGTGTAAAGACTAATCCGATGATTTAGCAGTACGTTTTTAAAGAGTTCCGTTTCCCATTTATGATTGATCAAAAACCCGACTTCAACAAATACATGATCTCCTTCCTGTAGTACATTGCCATCGCTGTCCAATACCGCTTTTTCAACACCAAAAGCCCCTTTGTTAGCCAGTACCTGGTCCAATACGTAGGTGGACTTATGTGTAATGGGAGAGATATACAGATTAAATTTGCCGCCTGCCGAGATATAAGAAGTACCAGCACCTAAAAACAAATAACCCGGGGACATAAATCTGGAAATAGGGGATGATCTGTCCGGGTATTTAAAACCGTCCGCAAATTGTGTGTTAAAATTAGCTTTTGCAGAATAATACCAGTTGCTTATGGTATCCCTTCTGAATCCAAAGGTGGAACTCAAACGAATTGCATCATCCGTCTTCCGCCATTTCCTGCCCTCCTGCGCATTCCAACCGAACCGGAGTTCAAGGTCATTGTTCCATTGGATGTAGCGGAATTTATAGTTCCTGGAAAAAACGGCCTTGCCGAGAGCGGTTACAGAATTATCCCCACCGGCATTCCAGTTGACAAAGGCGACTTCACTAAGGCTTAAACCAATCAGATTCTCATTTTCCCAGAATGAAGGGACCCTGAATCGCCTATATGGCTTTGAAAGCGGTTTGGTCCTAAAGAAAATAACAGGATTGGTAAGCATGGCGCTCCTTGGGATGCTTTTAATCTTATATTGTTCAACACGGATAACAATAGTATCGACTTTGGTGCTGTCCGTATCCGCCGTGGGCGGAATGGTATCCTGGGCAAAGAGTATGCTACAGGTGATAACAAGAAAACCGAATATAGCCCTTCCCGCCAGATTATGGTGCCGCATAAAGTATACTGTTTATATGGTTTTTAAAAGCTTTTTGGTCGATACCCGCGATGGCATGAAGTTCGGGGATGCTGCCGTGCTCCATAAATTCATCTTCTATCCCAAACACAGTCACCAGGTTTGTATAGCCATGGCTGTTGGCAAATTCCAAAACAGCACTTCCAAATCCTCCTTTTTTGCACCCGTCTTCAATGGTAACAATATGGGGGTATCTCTTAAAAATAGCATGGAGTCGGTGTTCATCCAGCGGTTTTAAGAACCGCATATTGTAATGCCCTATCAGGTCCCGTTCCTCCAGTTGATTCAACGCGTCCACCACTGTATTTCCAATATGGCCAAGACTGAGTACGGCAGCCAGGGTTCCTTTTCGAAGCTCTTCAGATGCGCCTAATTCCATTTTTTCGAAAGGAAGCCTCCAATCCAGCGTCACACCACTCCCCCTCGGGTATCTTATGGCAACCGGCTGAGTAATGCCCAGTTGAACGGTATACATCATGTTTCGAAGTTCAATTTCATTCATGGGCGCAAAAATAATAAGATTAGGGATACATCGTAAATAAGCCAGATCGAATACACCATGGTGGGTGGCCCCGTCCTGGCCAACCAGTCCTGCCCTGTCTAAACAAAAAATGACAGGCAGCTTTTGCAGTGCCACGTCATGGATCACCTGGTCATAGGCCCTTTGTAAAAAAGTGGAATAAATAGTGCAAAAAGGGATCATTCCCTCAGTGGCCATTCCCGCTGCCATTGTTACGGCGTGCTGTTCGGCAATTCCAACGTCAAATGCCCGATCCGGAATTTGGTCCATCATGTATTTTAGGGAACTCCCGGTGGGCATGGCCGGGGTGATCCCTACAATCCTTGGATTTTCCCGGGCTAGTTCCACGATGGTATGCCCAAATACATCCTGGTATTTTGGTGGTTGTACGTCTTTAGGTTTTTGGATAAGATCCCCTGTTTGTTTGTCAAATTTCCCGGGTGCATGATAAGTTACCTGATTTTCTTCAGCCTTCCTCAATCCTTTTCCCTTGGTAGTGATGATATGGAGCAGTTTTGGCCCATGAACCAATTTTAACCGGTTTAATTCAGAGATCAGCGCGCCAAGGTCATGACCGTCCATTGGGCCGGTATAGTTAAAATTGAGGCATTCAAAAATATTCTCATCTTTCGCCGTACCTTTTTTTACATTGGTCAGGTATTTTTTCAGGGCACCTACACTCGGGTCAATGCCTATCGCATTATCGTTGAGGACAATCAAAACATTCGTGTCGGTCACCCCGGCGTGGTTCAGGCCTTCAAAGGCAATTCCGCTGGCAATGGAGGCATCGCCAATGACCGCAATATGTTGCCGTCGGAGATCTCCTTTTAATTTAGAGGCAATGGCCATTCCAAGGATGGCGGATATGGAAGTTGAACTATGGCCGGTACCAAAAACATCAAATTCGCTTTCACTTCGCCTGGGAAATCCACTTATTCCACCGAGTTGCCTGTTGGTGTCGAACATTGGCCTTCTCCCTGTGATAATTTTATGTCCGTATGCCTGGTGGCCTACGTCCCAGATAAGTTTGTCATAGGGGGTATTAAAGACATAATGAAGGGCTAATGTAAGTTCCACAACCCCCAGACTGGCCCCCAGGTGTCCTTCTTTTGTGGCTACAATGTCAATGATAAATTCCCGCAATTCTCCGGCAAGTGCGGCCAATTCTTCCTGCCTTAGCCGGCGGAGGTCTTCAGGAGAATTGATATTTTTCAGCTGCTTCATAAGAGGCAACAAAGGTACGCCAATTCATAATCTGGCTGCAGCCCAGTTGCGTTGAAAATTGTATTTTTAGCATTATGGAAGTCAATCTGGACGATGCTTACTTCATGAAAAAGGCCCTGCAGGAGGCGGAGGCGGCCTTTGAAAAAGGAGAGGTTCCCATCGGGGCGGTCATCGTGGTCAGGGACCGCATCATTGCAAGGGCGCATAACTTAACGGAACAGTTAAATGACATTACCGCCCACGCTGAAATGCAGGCCATCACAGCGGCATCCAATTTCCTTGGGGGCAAATATTTATATGATTGTACCTTATATGTTACGTTAGAACCCTGCCAGATGTGTGCCGGGGCACTTTTTTGGAGTCAAATCCCAAAAATTGTCTATGCGGCACATGACCCCCAGCGGGGCTTTATAAAAATGGGGACAAAACTGCATCCCAAGACGACGGTCCTTGGCGGTGTAATGGAAAATGACGCCTCAGCATTGCTGAAACGGTTTTTTATTGAAAAACGCAATTTGAATTAATGCCGGGAATTCTGTGAGATTTCAACGCAACGTTGCTGACGGTATTAAATCTTATTGAGACAACAATAGGTTCGGGATATGAAACGGAAATATGCCATTGTACTGACGAATTTAGTTTTTATCATCGCCGGATGTTCTAAGAATACTGACACGTCTGGTATTGTACCCTTAAACGGTCGTTGGAACTTAGTAAATGTGAGCGGTGGATTCGCCGGAATAAACGAAGATTTTGAGGAAGGTACCATAGTGTGGAATTTTGAGGCAGCAACCGGGACCCTTACCATTGAAAATAACAATACTTCGGATGCCCTTTACGATGGTTTGCCATCAGGCAGCTATCAATATAGCATTTTGACCGACGATAAAAATCTTTTTCTCTATATCGATAACAGAGAGAGCGGGGCCATTTTTACATCCCTGGGTGAAATAGTGCTAGATCAAAATGTGCTTTCCAACGGGAACGGGGCAGATCTTTTTGTACTCACACTGAGAAAATAAAAAATCCCGCCAATGGCGGGATTCTATCAAATCAAGAATACAATATTTTATCCAATTACCTGCACTTGTGCGGCAACCACGCCTTTTCTTCCTTCTTCTTCCTGGTATTCTACTTTGTCCCCCTCGTTCAGTTCCACGCCGTTCAAAGCGGTGGCATGAACAAAAATATCCTTTCCGGTGTCGTCGTTCGTAATAAATCCATATCCTTTGGATTCATTGAAAAATTTTACAGTTCCAGTCATTAAATATGTATTAAAATAAATAAAAAATTACTATACGAAAATATAGTTTTTTGTTCAGAACGATATGATGAGAGATTAAAAATTGAGTAAAATTATTGTTTTTCAGACTTTTCATCCTTTTTGCCCTGCATTTTTCTAATATTTTCATTCGTGAGCATATAATCCCTCATTTTTTTACCCTTGCTCTCTTTAAAGAGGAACATCGGCATGGCAATCAGAAAAAGGCCGGCAGTCCCAAAACCTATGCATTTACTGGACAATACCGGATTATTTTCCTGGATGCCAAAGCCATATATAATGGCCGTTGCCGAGGCCAGTACTATAAGTACGATCATATGTTTTGTCCGGATGCGCATGCTATTTTGTAAAGTTAATTAACTTTCGCCTATAGGCGGTCAGTAACTTGGATTTGGAGACAAAACCATGGTATTTGCCATTTTTGATCACGGGGAGATTCCAGGCACCGCTGTCCTGAAATTTTTGCATTACCTGTTGCATGCTATCCAATTCATAAAAAATATGTTCCGGCGCATTTTGCATTACCGTATCCACATTTATTTTGTCATAAATAGCGGTATCGAACATAAACTCCCTGATATCGTCCAGCAATACAATTCCCTTCAACACCCCAGTGTCATCCACCACGGGAAAAAGGTTCCGGGTAGATTTTGCCACTGCGCCATGCAGCATTTCTCCCAGGGTCATGAATTGGTTGACTGTCTTAAAATCCTTCTCTATTACATCGTCTAAGTGCATTAATGTCAGAACGGTTTGATCTTTATTGTGGGTGATCAATGCACCGATTTTAGCTAGTTCCCTGGTATAGATAGTATATTCAATGGCATTTTTTGTGATGAGGTAGGAAATGGCCGCCGATATCATCAACGGTACAAAAAGCTCATAGCCCCCGGTAATTTCGGCAATCAGGAAGATGGCGGTCAGGGGGGCATGCAGCACCCCGGCGATGAGTCCTGCCATTCCGATGAGGGTAAAATTACTTTCACTTACGGCAACACCAAGCCCTGAGTGGTTGATTACTTTGGCGACCACATTACCCAGCGCACTCCCCATAACCATCGTCGGGATAAAAATACCACCTGCACCACCTGCGGCGAAGGTAGTGGTCATTGCCACGGCTTTGAAAATGGTAATGCCGAACAGCAGGGCGATAACCACCCAGATATTGTCCAAATATCGATCGAAAGGTGTTTTGCCAAGGGCAGCGATGTGATTATCATCCAAAAGGTTGTTTATAAACCCAAAACCTTCACCATAGAGCGGAGGAATAAAATACAGCATAACGCCAATGGTCAAGCCCCCAACCAATAATTTGTACTTAGGACTTTTAAACCGTTCAAAGAAAGTTAATATGGCAAAGTACATTTTTGTAAAGTAGATGGATGCAAAAGCGGTGCCCACCCCCAGTATTATGTAGAAGACGGTGTCTTTAATTTCAAATTTGTCCGTGATGGTAAAATTAAAGAGGGTCTCATCCCCCAGAAAAAAATAGGAGGTAAGTACGCCGGATATGGAGGCCAGGAGCAGGGGGAGCATGGACAACATGGTTAAATCCAGACTGAAGACTTCCACTGCAAATATGATGGCTGCAATAGGGGACTGGAATATTGAGGCAATAGCACCTGCAGACGCGCAGGCGATCAGAAGTGAGCGGGTCTTGGAATTGACGTGTAATAATTTACCAAAGTTGGAACTAATGGCAGCTCCTGAGGCAACAGCCGGCCCTAAAAGTCCTACGGAACCACCAAAGCCGACGGTGAGGGGAGCTGTGATCAGGGGGGTGTACATCTTTTTGTAGCTTATGATGCCCTTCTTTTTGGACAGTGCAAAAAGGATGGAGGAGATCGCATGTTCCAGTTTTTCCCTATGAACGAATTTTACATAAAGGTATACCAGGGTCAGTCCGATGATAGGGAGAATAAAATATAGTTGATTACTTGAAAAGACGATTCCTCTTTCCAGGAGCGATTCAATAAAGTACGTGCCATTTTTTAGGACTACGGCGGCCAGGCCCGCAAGAAATCCCACCGCGATGCTCAGGATATGGGTGAAGGTCTTATTGGATATATGCCTATATCTCCATTTAAGGAATCGGGTAAAAACGGTACTGCTCTGGTTACGCATTTTTTGAACCATAAATGCTGCCTAAAGATAGCTGATTCCCGGGAAGTATCCCTTGTTATTCATTGCTTTGCAGACCTTGCAATGCAAGAGGGCCCGCAGAAGTACCTGAAACACACCGGTCAGGGTCAAATATCCAGTTTTAAATTCAATTCCTTTAACTGATCGTCATCAATCCTGGCGGGGGCATCAATCATAACGTCCCTGCCGTTGTTGTTTTTTGGAAATGCGATAAAATCACGAATTG